>NZ_JAYGHE010000046.1:10655-33529 GCF_034931145.1 Nostoc sp. UHCC 0252
GAATGAGTCTTTGATACTCGTGAACAAGTCTTTGATACTCGTGAATGAGGCTTTGATACTCGTGAATGAGTCTTTGATACTCGTGAATGAGTCTTTAATACTCGTGAACGAGTCCTTGATACTCGTAAATGAGTCTTTAATACTCGTGAACGAGTCCTTGATACTCGTGAACGAGTTTTTTTCTTAGTGGATGCACATCATACTCCACCTTCTGCCCCCTGCTCCCTGCCCCCTGCCCCCTGCCTCTTACTCCTCATCTCCATCATCCACTTAAGAGAGATAATCTCAGTAGGCGTTATCTTAAAAATATAGTGCGTGGGCGTAATTACATATCCAGCCCAGGTTGCCGAATTCAGCACAAACTCACGACAAGTAGTAGCTTGCAAGGTTCCTTTTGATGAATAGCACAAAATTTCTTTTTTTACATAGACAAATTACTGGCTGGCGAAGCTGGTTCTCTAAATGCCTGTTGTTGCTTGCAAGTCTTTTCATTATAAGTACCCAACCTGCTTATGCTGGTCTAAATAATGATTTATATGATGGCAACATTTTTGTCGTTTATGCTGGCAATGGTTCATTGGTTCCTCCCAGACAGACGCTGGCACAAGCTTTAGCGGAACATAAACCGATATTTTTGGCTTTTTATCTAGATGACAGCAGCGATTCCAAAAGGTATGCCATTTCTATCTCACGGGTACAGGAATTTTATGGTCGGGTAGCGGAGATTATGCCAATTAATATAGATGCTATCCCGTCTAAAAAAACCTACGAGCCTACTGAACCAGGATATTACTACTCTGGGACTGTTCCTCAAGTTGTGGTGTTTAATAAATCAGGTGAGGTGGTTTTGAATAAAACGGGTCAAGTAGCTTATGAAGATATAGACGATCAATTTCGCAAAATCTTTGATTTATTACCACGCACTGAAACAGCACAGTTAAAGCGACGAGCCTTCAATGAGTTTAGTAGTGAGTTAGCTAAATAACTTATGGGGTAGATCAATTTGGTCTGCCCTAATTTTTAGTGCTATCTGTTACCACTTTTCTGCCGATGCCAAAGCATAATATTGAAATATCTGTGTTAACAGATTAAAAAGTTAATCTATAGTCTCTAGTTTTTAACTAATGACTAATGACTAATGACTAATGACCAATGACTAACTAGAGTGTATTCTGATGTCAAAGGTTTACACCACTCAGGAGCTAATTCAAGTTTTGGCAGCCGAACGCCAAGCTTGCCTCAATGGAAAACGTCTAAAGTTAGAAATAAAAGTTTCTGGCAATCCCGTCATTGACCAGTTTATCAGAACTGATGGGCTGCAACAATTCACAGCTTATCAAGATTTCAAAGCTGCAATTCACGACTATCAGAAAGAAAATCAAGTTTCAGGTATTATCTGGCGGGAGGTGATGGTTAAAGGTAAAAACTTGAGCTATCCCGAAGTGAATACTGACTTAATAGCCCTCCCTAGTGACTTAGAGATATTAAAAGCTGCGAAAAATTCTATTGTAGAATTTTGGTATGAAGTCTCTATAGGGATGGATTTATACTTGAGTTTCAATAATAGTAAACAATACCAACAAATTCTCACATCTGATGTAGAAAGAATTGTTCAAAGAACAGAATGGGCAAGTTTGTGTAAGTGGGAAAATTCTAGTTTTTTGGAAATGATTTTGCAGTTAGGATGGGGTAAACCAGAAGAAGCCTACTATAAACGAGGAAGGCCGCGATCGGGTAGTGAATATATTCATGCAGTCAATCCTGGTAATCGGCCTATTGGTTAACATCCTCACCGCCGTGAACGCACTCTTAAGAAGGAGTAATGAGTAATGAGTAATAAGTAATGAGTAAATACCCATTTTTCATCCACTCATTACTTTAAAGCCGTGCTGGAAACACGGGGTTTAAAACCCATTTTTCTGGTAATTCGTAATTCGTAATTGTGATGCCAGGGATAGATGTGTTTGCTTTGGAAAAATAATGATTTTTTGGTTTGTTCTTAACCTTGGTTTTAATCCAATGCGGTTCAATTAAGAGACGCGATAAATCGCCGTCTCTACAAGTGTTTTGGATTTTAATCAAAATTAATTACGAATTACGTTCGCGTAGCGTGCCGGAGGCTCTATTACGAATTACGAATTATATTGTCGATCGCACTAGCTAATTCCCCTGGATCGACGGGTTTGGGTAGATGTCTTTGGAATCCTGCTGCCATTGCTTGGTTGTAGTTGATTTCTCCAGCATAAGCTGTCAGTGCGATCGCCGGAATTTGCCCACCTTGTTCTGGCGATAATTTTCTCACCTCGCGTAGCAACATATAGCCATCCATTAAGGGCATTCCAATATCGCTTAACAGGATATCTGGCTTTGATTGGATTAATATTTCCAGCGCTTCGGCTGCTGATTCAACTGCGGTTACAGTTGCGCCATATTGTTCTAGCACAAAGCTAAAAAATTCTCGCACGTCAGCTTGATCGTCTACAAGCAAGATTTGGACTCCAGCTAGTAATGCGTCGTCAGTACTAAGTTCTGGTTGAGAAGCCTCATCACTGCTAACTCGCAATTCAGAATTTTTTAGCAAAGGTAGTCTGACTGTAAAAGTAGCCCCTTGTCCTTCTCCCAAACTCTCTGCCTGAACTGTACCACCGTGAAGTTCTACTATATGACGGACAATTGCCAGTCCTAATCCTAGCCCACCAAATACTCTGGTTGTCTTGGCATCCGCTTGGCGAAAGTAATCAAAGACGTAGGGCAAAAATTCCGGGATGATTCCTTTACCTGTATCAATCACCTGGATTTGAGCATCTAAGCCAACTTTCTCTAGACGGACTTCCACTCGTCCTTCTGTAGGTGTAAATTTGACGGCATTGGAGAGGAGGTTCCACATTACTTGTTGCAAGCGATCGCTATCGCCGAGAACTTTGCCGATATCATTACTAAACACCGTTTTAATTTCAATTGATTTGGCTTCTGCTGCCAAACGCACTGTTTCTAATGCAGATGCGATCGCTATTTTCAAATCCACTGCATCAAGATTTAAGCTTACCTTACCTTGTAAAATCCGCGAAACATCAAGTAAATCTCCAATTAATTGAGTTTGTAACTTGGCATTGCGCTCGATTGTTTCCAATGCCCGGATTTTAGTGGCTTCATCAAACTTGCGGGTTCTGAGTAACTTTGCCCACCCTAAAATCGGATTCAAGGGAGTCCGCAGTTCATGGGAGAGGACAGCGAGAAATTCATCTTTAATCCGGTTGGCTGTCTCAGCTTGTGCCCTGGCGGTTTTTTCGGCTTCGTAAAGTTGAGCGCGAGCGATCGCTTGTGCACACTGCTGCCCCAGTGTCAACATAAATCCCCGGTCTTCTTCGTTAAATATTTGTTCAGTGGTAAAGCTTAATCCCAGTCCCCCAATTACTTTACCTTCTGCGATCAAGGGAATGGAAGCCCAAGAGTTATTCCCTGTGACAGTCACAACGTCTGCTAAGTTTGGATATCTAGCAATCATCGCTGCTAAATTTTCTATAAAAATCGGCTGACTAGTTCTGACTGTTTCTGCTATTTGGTTAGGTGCTGTGATGGGAAAACTTGTCCAAGTATCGATGAGCGCTTGTGAGTAGCCAATTGCTTGCACAATCTTTAGGGTATTACCTCCCTCAGTGAGTAAGACAACGGAACCACTAGTGGCTCCCAAGGCGGCAATGCCTTGGTTCACTACTACATCAGCCACCTGTTGGGGAGTTAACGCTTCTGAGAAAGCAGCAGTTATTCTTTGTAAAAGTATGGTGCGATTGACAGACCTTTCAGCCGCCTGTTTTGCCTGTTGAGTTTCTTGGTAAAGTCTGGCGTTGTCGATGGCTGTCGCCGCTCGCCGAGCAATATCTTCTGCTAAGGCCAAGTCTGTTTGTTGGTAGTACCGCCCTGACTCGGCTGTGAAAAAAGAGATTGCTCCAAATAATTGCCCACGGGAACGGACTGGAATCACCATTAGAGAACGAATACCCAGGCTTTGCAGCAATTGTAGATGTTCGTTATCTTCAGCCATCTCTACAAGATTAGAGTCAGATAATTCGGAGTAAAAGCCAGATATTCCTTGCTTTAGCTGTTGCAAAAGCAGTTTGGCTCTAGCTTTGGGTCGATAACGCCGTCGAATTTCGTCTAAAATACTTAGTTTGGTAGCATCGGCAATTGCGATCGCAATTTGTTTACTTGACCAATCTTTTTGAAAAACATCTACAATACACCAGTCAGCCAAGGTAGGAACTGCTAAATTAGCCACGTTTTCTAAAGCAATTTCGTAATCTAATGAGGCAGCGAGTAAGGTGCTGGCCTCGACTAAAAACTGTTGTGTAGCTTCAACTTGTTTGCGTTCGCTAATATCTTCAATAATCCCTAATGCATACTTCGGAAGTCCATTAGCATCCCAAACTACCGATGAAGTTAGGTTTACCCAAAGTATAGAACCATCTTTGCGGATGTAGCGCTTTTCTAGGGAATAACCACCAATTTCTTTTGCTATAACTCGCCGAGCATTTTCCCAATCAACCGCTAAGTCGTCAGGGTGGGTAATTTCTTGGAAGTTTAATTGAATTAACTCTTCAGGGCTGTACCCGGTAATTTCGCATAAGGCAGGATTAATCTGAATAAATCGTCCATCCAAGGCTACTAGAGAAATCCCGACAGCTGCCTGGTTGAACATTGCCCGGAACTTTTCTTCGCTTTCTCGCAAAGCCACTTCTGTTTGCTTTGCTGCTGTCACATCTGCCAAAATAATCCCAATTCCTATCGTTTCACCCATTGCGTTGTTGACTGGGTAATAGTTGCCCAGCCAATAGCCGTAACGTTTGGGTTGTTCCCTTGTCTCACCGCTAATTTCTACATTCAGCAGGGGTTGTCCAGTATCTAAAACGTGCTGTAACTGTTGCTCTGCCTCAGCCGCCATCGCTGGCAACACTTCCCCAAATTTATGTCCAAGATGTTCTTCTATAGTCAAACCGTTAATGTCAGCGAAAACTTGATTAATTCGGATATATCGCAGTTCTCGATCTAAAAAGCATACGGCAACGGGAGCGGCTTCTAGCAGGGCATCTAAAAGAGATAGAGATTCGGCATAATGAATTAAAGTCTGGTGGCTGTCTTGATAAAGTCGAGA
The DNA here is from genome assembly GCF_034931145.1 of Nostoc sp. UHCC 0252. Lineage (NCBI taxonomy): Bacteria > Bacillati > Cyanobacteriota > Cyanophyceae > Nostocales > Nostocaceae > Nostoc > Nostoc sp. UHCC 0252. The sequence goes on from NZ_JAYGHE010000046.1 coordinate 15,805, forward strand.
ATTTTCTATCGCTAAGGCTGCCCGATTGCTAATCTCTGTTGCTAAAGTGAGGTCAGTGCGATCGTAGCGACGGTTTGATTCGGTAGTTACAAAGCTGATGCAACCGAGAACTCGTCCTTGTGCAATTAATGGCACAATCATTACAGACTTTATTCCCAATTGCCGAACAATTTCTAAATGTTCCTGATTCTGAGTACTTGCCACTAATAGCGAGTCAGATATCTCTGAAATTAATTCGCTTTGCCCAGTTTGCAGTACTTTAGTAATTGCACTTGTACCCTTATAATCTGTCGCATATTCCTGAAGTTTACGCGCCAACTCTGCCTTTGATGGGTCTGCATGGGCAATGGGTAGGCGGCGAATGGAACCATCTTCATTTAAAATATCAACGCTACACCAATCAGCTAGTTGAGGAACTGAGATTTTGGCAATTTGTTCTAAGGTTTCTTCATAATCTAGCGAAGTAGAAAGTACATTACTAACTTGCGCGATATAACGGAGCCTTTCTTCAGCCTGCTTGCGTTCTGTAATATCGAGAACAAAGAAAGCTCCTCGATCTACAGTCCCTTCAAAGTGGCTACCACCTATCAAAATTGGGAAGCGCGAACCGTCTTTACGAATATATTCCTTTTGATATGGTGTGCAAAAGGGGCTGTCTTGAAATTCAGTTAGTGCTTCCTTATCAAGTGGCAGGTACTCTGTAGGAGTTAAGTCTTGCCAGCGAAGTGTTCCAGCAAGTAATTCTTCACGGGTATAACCCACCATATTCAGCAAGGCATCATTCGCTTCTGTAACTCTGCCGTCTATATCCCAGAAGCCAATGCCAATCATATTTGACTCAACCACGCTGCGAAACTTCGCTTCTCTTTCGCGTAATGCTTGCTCAGTTTGTTTGAGTTGAGTAATATCAATTCCAGTCACACCAATTCCTAACAACTGCCCATCCGCTAAACACACCGGATAATAGCTAACAAGACCATAACGATACACCCCAGGCGGATAGGTTTCACCGCTTATTTCTTGGTTTAGTAAAGGCTGCCGGGTTTGCATCACTTGCTCAAAAATCGGCTCAATTTGCCCTGCCCATTCCGGTAATACTTCCCTAAAGGTGCGACCAATATGTTCACTTTGCGGTACACCGTTAATGGCAGCTAGCGCTTCATTGGTATGAATGTAGCGAAGTTCAGTATCGAGAAAAGCCAGCGCCACTGGTGAACTAGTAAGCCAAGCATTAAGCAATGCCAGAGATTCATCTTTTTGCTGAAGGGCTTGTTGAAGTTCCTGATGTAACCTGGATTTTTCTAGTTCTGCTTGCTTGCGCTCAGTAATATTTACAGCTGCACAAGTAATACCATGAATACTATTATCTGCATCTTTCAGTGGTTCAACTAGCAAATCGTAGTAACGATCTTCTCCACTAATTGTTAGATAAACCTCTTCACGGGTTGAAACACCAGTCTCTATTACCTTCAGCTTAATTGCTATCAATTGCTCTGCTACTGAGGCTGGAAATAATTCATCATCAGATTTCCCTAACATTCCCTCAGCAGTCTCTAAAGCTTGAACATTATGAATCCATTGATATCGTAAATCTCGATCTTGTTGAAAGACCACAATATCTGAATTGCTTAACGCTAACCGAAATCGTTCCTCACTAACTCTTAGCTGTTGTAGATTCCTATCAGCCTCTCTTTTAGCAGTCTTTAATGCCTCACATAAGATACTAAAGAGCAATCCTTGTAATGCAAAAAAACCAATTCGCATGGAATTAGATAGGTCAAAACTTAGCTCATAAGCTGGCGAGAGGAAAAAGTAATTGCTTAGTAGCGCAGACAATAATGTTGCCACTAGCCCTGATTTCAAACCTCCATACCAAGCACTAACCATTACAGCGCCAAAAAACAGTAGGAAAGGAGTTTTATTCATGCTTAACCAGGGGTCTAGTATCAGCATTAGCACTAATGCAAGTGCTACAATTAATACAGTAATGGTATAGCGCAGTAACTGGGAATAATGGATATGGGGCATGAAAATGTTTGAGAACAACCAATACTTATTGCACAGGCTATACACACCCTAAGCTAGTTTGCAAGTTTTAGTAATTTATCTCTAGATAGATTTTTCGGGCTTTAAAAATCTCTTTCGCTAGAGGCGAATTATTAATTTATATAGTACCTAGAGCCAGAATTTGTCAGGAATATTCTTTATTCATAACATTGATTTGCTGTTCATAAATACTTAATTCGCAGAAATGAAGCGAGCCGATTTGCTTATAAAACTTATGGTATAAAATATTTCAAGAGGCTAGTAAACAGGCAAGTCCTAAATCATTTGTGATTACAAGGACAAATAACTAATAACTCATGACAGCAAAGAGAGAAATATTTCACAAATGATTTAGGACTGCTATAGGACTTCTATTTGATTTTTGAAAAAACTTGCTAAATCTTAATCTTGTATAATCTTGAAAATTCTCAGTATCCAGATCCCCGACTTCTTAAAGAAGTCGGGGATCTAACTTTTCACGAATGATTTAGGATTGCTATAGAACCCATTTGAGATCTATACAGGAGGGCAATCGAATTTGGCTGAACTACGAGCTAAGTTACAAGTTTTATAGATTGATCGTCAGGATTTTTTTCTTGCTTTTTTTGTCGCTCAACACGACTGTATTGTAGGGTAATGTATCCGTTCCCAGAGGAATTGGCAGCCTAAAACTGGGGCTTTTATGATCGAGTTCGCCTAAATCAATGCTTTTCGTTATATCGCCATCTGTTGCAAGATTTGCGGTAAGTTCGCCTTTATAATCTTCAATTAAAAAGTCTCTAAAGAAAACGACTTCCCCACCCTCAGGATCTATACCAAGGATGACCGTACCGCTAAAAGTTGCGCCTTTTCGTTCTTCATCAACCGTTGCCACTGTGATTTCCGAGTGGTCTTGACCGGACATATTTGCCATAAACTTTTTCCTGGGCGAATTCTCAACAATTGAAAATGATTTTACAAGAGCGCTATGGGCGATCGCAAAACTCTCAGGACGTATTTCTGCATCGGTCTTGCAAATGTATAGCCAAGTTACTTCTGGTTATACGCCTAATTGGAAGATTGAGTAGGGATGAGTAGGGGCCCAAAGCAATCACGTTAGCGAAGCGAGGCGTTAGCCTAGCGTTGCTGCAAAGCAGATCGCACATTCTTGAGTTGATAGAAGATACCATCTAAGATTTGTCGCTTTGTCCACTTTGGTGGTCTGGTTTGCTTTTTCTGCGGCAATAGTGGTTCAATGATTGCTCACTCTTTGTCGGTTAAGCTGCTGGAGTACGGCATTTATTTCTCATTTTACCCGTTCTTCCAAGATCCCAAATGGGTTCTATAGTCAGATAACATCCTTTAGCACTGCTACCAATTTTTCAATATGTGCTACTTCATGAGTCGCCATCACAGATATTCTAATTCGGCTTGTGGGCACTGTGGGAGGGCGAATTGCTGGGGCAAAAATGCCAGCATCTCTTAGCTGCTTTCCAGCTTTGAGGGCATCTGTGGCATTAGGCAATTGAAAACATAATATAGGTGATTCGGAAGGCAGCAATTTCAGATTAGGTAACTGTCGCAGCAAAGTTTTCAAGTAATATATATTCGCCCACAATTGGGCACGGTGTTGGGGTTCTTGTTGGACTATCTTGATTGCTGCTAAGGCTGCTGCTGTATCAGCAGGTGAAAGCCCAGTGGTATAAATCCAACTGGGGGCGCGGTTCCGCAAAAAGTCAATTAAAGTGCTACTTCCCGCTACATATCCGCCTAAGCTACCCAAAGCTTTACTCAAAGTACCAATCTGAATTAGTTGCTTTCCTGTACACCCAAAATGTTCAACACACCCAGCGCCAGTTTTTCCTAGTACGCCGGTAGCATGAGCTTCATCGACTAGCAGCATACAGCTAAATTCATCAGCGATCGCCAACAGCGCCGGCAACGGACATAAATCGCCGTCCATGCTGAAGACAGTATCAGTAAGAATCAAACAGCGTCGGTAATTTTGCCGTTGTTGACTCAATTGAGTTTTTAGGACTTCAACATCACAGTGCGGATATTCCACAACTGCTGCACCGCTAAGAATCGCTCCATTTTTCAAACTGGAATGATTGTACTGGTCAGATAAAATTAAATCACGTTTACCTACAAGGGCAGTAATTGCACCCAAATTTGCAAGATACCCGGAACTAAATACCAAAGCATCTTCAGTTTGTTTGGTAGATGCGATCGCCTTTTCTAACTCCCCATGCAATTCTCGATGCCCACTGAGTAATCTAGAACCAGTACTACCAGTGCCAAATTCTGCGATCGCAGCAGTTGCAGCTGCCATCAACCGCTCATCCCCAGCCAATCCCAAGTAATCATTGCTGGCAAAATTAATTACCTCTTGCCCAGCTAAAACCACCGTTGCACCCGGACGACCGTTGATAGGTTGTACCGAACGATACCAGTCTGCCCGATGAATTGTTGCTAAGGACTGTTCTAGCCAAGCATAGGGATTAGTCATTGGGGCAGGGGGCAGGGGGCAGGGGGCAGGGGGCAGGGGGCAGGGAGCAGGGAGCAGGGGAGCAGGGGGCAGGGAGCAGGGGGAAAATAACTAATAAAAAATGACTAATGACTAATGACTAATGACTAATGACTAATGACTAATGACCGATGACTAATGACAATTAAACTTGTTCGCTACTGAGATGAGCGATCGCTTGTTTAATCCAATCTTCGACGTAGGCATCTTTGGGTAAACCGATATCTTCGCTTACTACATGCAGGGCGTGACTGACTTCATGGGCAGTATATCCCAAGGCGAAGAGGGTCATTTGTACCTCTTCGAGAATTCCCGGTGCTGGCCCGCCTGTGGCGACGAAGAACCCGGCTGATTTACGCCACTCGACTAATTTGCTTTTTAGTTCTAAACAGATGCGTTCAGCGATTTTTTTACCGACACCTGGAGCCTGAATTAGGATTTGGGTGTTGCCAGCGATGATTGCTTGGACTAAATCTGGTAGTTCCAAAGTGTCCAAGAGGGCGATCGCTAAGGCTGCACCAATGCCTGTGACAGTCAACAAGTGACGAAATAAATCGCGTTCGGCTGGTGAAGCAAAGCCATATAAATAAGGCACTTCTTCCCGAATTTGGAGATGGGTAAAAATTTGCGCCACTCCTCCCGACTCTGGTAACTGGTTTGCTAGCCTTTGAGGAACTTGCAAATCGTACCCTAAGCCATTCACTTCCAAAGTCAGAATCACGCGATTAGCGCCAATTGTTTGGATACCAGCGACTATACCTTTTAAATAACTAATCATTACAAGAGACCAAAATAATTTAAGCCTTCAATAATCCCACCTGCACAAAAACCTTTTGCCAGGTAGCGGTGAGTAGCAGGATACTTATCATGCCATTGGAGTAACTCTTTTCGGGCATTCCCGACAATGATTCCCCGTTCGTTGCCTACAGCAAATAAAGCAATATCATTACCTGAATCACCACAGACAACTGTTTGTTCTGCTGCAAATTTCCACTTCTGGCGTAAAAACTGCATTGCCTGACCTTTATCGCTGCTATAGGGTACAATGTCAAGGTCTATTCCGCTACTGTAGATTAACTTTACATTTAATTTAGATTTCTGCAACTCTGCTTCAAGTTGTGGTAGAACATTTGCAGATGCATCTTGCTCTAGAAAAAAGCTCACTTTGAAGAGACGCTGCTCTGAATCTGGTTGTAGAAGCAACTCACGGTATTTGCGGGTAATAGATAATACAGTTTCTCGTTCCCATCCGGGTGAAAGGATTTCTGACCAGTCTGAGTCTGGAGTATCTGTACCATCAAGGTAAATTTCTGTACCGACAGAAAGGACGAGGGCATCTGGTTGTAAAAGATTTTTTTGAGATTGGAGTTCTTTGTAAAGTACAGGCGACCGCCCAGTAGAATAAACAATTTTAGTGCCATATTCTTGACGATGTTGACTCAGTAATTTATTTAATTCTGGTAAAGCGCTGTCATCGCCCACGGTGCGATGTACAAGGGTGTCATCTAGGTCGGTTACAAAAAGAAATGGTTTCATGATTAAAGCTCTTGCAAAATTTCGTTATTCTACCGCGTGAAGAGAATTTTGCAAGAGATTTATTAATAAATGCATTGGCGCAGCCTGGGAACGAGTCACTGAAGAGGAAAAGGGGCAGGGAGCAGGGAGCAGGGGAGAAACCCCATAAATAAATTTAGGGGCTTGAAAACGGACTTATTATTTCTCGTGCTACGCATCTCGAAATAAATATTTGTTACCTTGGGCATAAATAAATTTAGGGGCTTGAAACCCTCTCTTGCTGGGGAATTCGGCATCTTTCCCCCTGCCCCCTGCCCCCTGCCCCCTGCTCCCCTGCCTCTTTGGTCAAGCCTTCACGTAATAAATAGGTTTATAAGTTTATTACAATAATTGTTGCAAAGACTTAAACTTTTCTTATACGTAAAAAAGCATTTGTTGCAAAGTATGAAGTATTAGCAATAATTAATTATATATTTGCTGGAAATACTTAAACCTTTCTTATACGTGAAAGAGCATTTGTTGCAAAGTATTAAGTATTAGCAATAATTAATTATACATTTGCTGGAAATACTTAAACCTTTCTTATATATAAAATAGCATTAGCTGTAAACGCTCAAATTTTGACAACTAATGTTTAAATTTGAGTGATGTCTAGGGAGACGTAGCACCGAAAAACAATGTAGAGAAGTAGCATTGCTTTATTAAGTTGCGCTTTGCTTAACTCAACCTACAATTTTTCTTAACTGAAATGTATTGAAATATAATCCTCTCGAAGCTAGGTGAGCAAATTTTTTGGCTGCGTTATTCTCAGTATTGGCAGTAAATGTGCTTTTGTTGCCTACGCTGCTGTGCTAATGAAATCGTTACATTAATTAATGCTTGAACACAATATTATTGTCATGGGAGCGTCAGCAGGCGGAGTTGAGGCGCTGACTTATTTAGTTAAACAATTGCCGCCCGATCTGAATGCAGCTGTAATGATAGTCCTTCATGTATCAAGTTACGGTATGAGTGCTTTGCCACGGATATTGAGTCGTGCTGGCAACTTGCCAGTGTCTCACGCTCAGGATGGCGAAGCTATTGCTCATGGATGGATTTATGTCGCTCCGCCTGACTACCACTTACTGGTAGAACGCGGATATTTGCGTTTGACGCGGGGGCCAAAAGAGAACCGTCATCGTCCTGCCATTGATACATTGTTTCGTACAGCAGCGCGAACTTATGGGCAGCAAGTGATTGCTGTGCTACTAACAGGTATGCTTGACGACGGCACAGCAGGAGTAATGGCTGTAAAAATGCGTGGGGGTGTAGCAATTGTCCAAAATCCCGACGATGCTTTGTATCCTGATATGCCACGTAATGCGATCGAGAACGTAGAGGATATTGACCATATCCTGCCACTTTCAGATATTCCTTCTACTTTAGTAACTTTAGTTAACACGCCAATGGAAGTAGAAGCAGAAAATCCGATACCTGACAAGATAGAGTTTGAGTCTAAAATAGCGCAATTAAATTTGGAAGCAGTAGAAAACGAAGCCGACCGACCAGGTAAACCATCAACTTTTGGTTGTCCTGACTGTGGCGGTATCCTCTGGGAAGTTGAGGAGGGGAATTTGTTGCGCTTGCGGTGTCGCACGGGTCACGCTTATTCCGCAGAAACTCTGCTGGCTACGCAGTCAGATAAGCTGGAGGATGCATTATGGATCGCTTTAAGGGCATTGGAAGAAAAAGCTTCTTTATCATATCGTATGGCTTCAAGAATGGAGGCTCGTAACCAAACTCTGGCAGCACAAAGATTAAAGGAAGAGGCGCAGTCTGCCTGGGAGCGCTCCGCCATTATTCGAGAAGTACTTTTGAAGTTTGATGCAAACACAGATGTTGATTGAAATCATGTCCGGCAAATTACTTGTGTCATTGCGAGCGAAGCGCGGCAATCCCAAACCTTTGCGATTGCTTCATTCCACTTCGTTGCATTCGCAATGACAATTATCGTTCTTTTATTACTCCGAAAAAATAAAATATTCGTAGGTTGGGTTAGATATCTCAAACGCAATGTTTTAGATTAACGTGAGTTCGATGACCTCTCCCCCAGCCCCTCTCCGACACGGAGAGGGGAGTAAAAAGCTGAATTTTTCATTGCTCCTCCCTTTCCGTTTCGGAGAGGGAGGCTGGGAGGGAGAGGTCATCAAACTCACGCCAGATTAATTACTACGATCGCGCGATCGCATCCGCTAAAGCAAACGCATATATCTAAGAAGTAGTGTATTTCTGTTTAACACCCAATGCCCTCTACATTCTTTTTGCTTGGGCGAGTACTACCACAGCTTGAACTAACTCTTCTGGATCGAGGGGCTTGGTAACGTGTCGTTGATAGCCACTGGTTATGGCTCGCTCGTAATCATCAACTCTAGCATAAGCAGTCAAAGCGATCGCTGGAATCTGTCCACCTTTTTCTGGGGGTAAAGTTCGGATCTGTTGAATCAAGGTATAGCCATCCATTTCAGGCATCCCAATATCACTGACTAATACATCCGGTTGAAAGGACTCCAGGTTTGCCAAGACTTGTACCGCAGAAGCAACAGTTAAAACAGATGCCCCGTATTCAGTTAGCAATACTGTTAATAGCTCACGGGCATCGGGATCATCATCGACTGTCAAGACTCGAATTCCCGTAAGTTCGAGTGCTGGTTGTGACAACTCATCTATCTGCTTGATTTCCGGCTCGACATTCAGTAGTGGCAACTGGACTGTAAAGGTGGCTCCCAACCCTTCACCAGGACTATCAGCCGCGATCGTGCCACCGTGGGCTTCAACTAACTGGCGGACGATCGCTAACCCCAATCCTAATCCCCCATACTTGCGAGTAATTGAGACATCTTCTTGACGAAATGATTCAAAAATATGCGGGAGAAACTCAGGATTAATACCTTTTCCAGTGTCACGGACGATAATCTGTGCCTGATTATTGAGTGGCTGTAGTCGGATTTCTACCCGTCCTCCGTTAGGGGTAAACTTGATCGCGTTAGAAAGTAAATTCCAAACGATCTGTTGCAGGCGGTTGGAATCTCCAGAGACTTGCCCAATATTCGGCAGTACTGGATGCAACAAAATTGATTTAGCAACAGCTGCGGTTCTTACTGTGTCGATCGCAGATTCAATCACAAATGCCAAATTTACAGGAGACGCATTTATGCTGAGTTTGCCGCGCAGAATCTTGGCGACATCGAGCAAGTCATCAATCAGTTGAGTTTGCAATTTCGCGTTGCGTTCGATGGTGGCTAAGGCTTCGGCTGTTTTGGTTTCACTAAATTTGCGGGTTTGCAGCAGTTTTGCCCAGCCGAGAATTGGATTGAGAGGCGATCGCAATTCATGAGAGAGAACGGCCAGAAACTCATCTTTGATCCGATTGGCGCGTTCTGCTTCAGTCCGCGCGGCTTGCTCTAACTGGAATAGGCGATCGCGTTCAGCCTCCAGTTGTTTTTGCGCTTCGATATCAGTTGCACTGCCAAACCATTTGACAATTTGACCTTGGTGATCTTTTTGGGGAATTGCTTGGTGCAGATGCCAGCGATATACACCATCTGCCCGCCGCATCCGACCTTCAGCTTGATAAGAAGTGCCCTGTTTTACTGCTTTGCTCCACCGTTGAACCAAAATCAGTACATCTTCTGGATGAATAACCTGTTTCCAGTCGATTGTATAAGATTGTTCTAGGGTTAAGCCTGTGAATTCCGACCAACGTTGATTGACATCCAGTAACGCTCCTTCGGGGGTGGCTGTCCAGACTAATTGGGGAATTAATTGTGCCAAGCACCGATAGCGTTCTTCGCTTTGCCGTAATTCCTCTTCTACCTGTTTGCGATCGGTGATGTCCTGCACGTTGCCTAGCATCCGTACCGCATTGCCCACAGGATCGTAGAAAATCTGACCTCTAGCCGCTAACCAGCGAATGCCATCGGGATGTAGGATGCGGTAATCAGTTTCATAGTATGCTTGCTGTTGCTGGATGGTGCGATTCACCACTTCATTGGCTGAGGTGCGATCGTCCGGGTGCAGACGGTTTAACCAATCTTGATATGTGACTTCCTGTGTGGTTGGGTCAAACCCGAATAGATTGCAGTACTCTTCAGATACATGAGCGATGTTGCGGTTAATGTCCCAATCCCATAATCCCGATCGCGTGGCTTTGTACGCTAGCTTTAACCGAGCTTCGTTCTGCTGCAAAAGGAGTTCTGTATTTTTGCGATCGGTGATGTCTCGTGAAATCCACAAGACTCGTTCCACCTGTCCACAGGCATCTAGAATCGGGCTAACGACCACTTCCCACCATTTCGGAGTGCCTTTGGTGGTTGGGCAGTATCCGCGAAAAATAGTGATTTCGCCTGTTTTAACGGCAGCGAGTGCCTGTTCAGCCTGTTGCCGATAGCTACCTTCCCAGAAACAGAGCCATTCAGTATTGAGATAGGAATTTAAGTCGTCAATTTCCATTAAGCACAGCCCGCCTGTATTCATGTACAGGAGTCGCCCATTAAGGCTTAAAACCTTGATGCAGTCAGAACTACTTTCCAAAATCCGGTTTTTAAATTCTTCACTCTGGCGCAGGGCTTCTTCAGTTTGTTGGCGAGGGGTGATATCTCGCCAGGTAGCAACAAATCCATCTCCAAATTTAGCCACACGGATATCAAATGCTTTAACTAAGCGTTGTTCTCCGTAATCATCCTCATAAACTAGGCTATCTTTAATCAGCGCTTGTCCTGTTTCTACTACCTGACAGTACTCAGTAAACAATCCACGGTCACGATGCCCTGGTAGTAATTCACACAAACCCCGCCCAATTTGCTGCTCATGAGTCATTTGGTTGTTGAGACAAGCCGCATCATTCACATATTCAGTCACAAAATCGACAATCTGTCCCTGCTCATTCCGTATAGCTTGGTATACCCCAAAGCAGTCCAGCATATTTTCAACTGATGTGCGGAAGAGTTCTTCGCTTTCTTGTAGGGCTGCGAAAGAGCGTTTGCGATCGCTGATATCTTCGGCAATACCTGTAAAGCGATAAATTTCTCCTGCTTCATCTCGAAGCCCAAAGCAGCGATCTCTTACCCAGCGAATACTACCATTGGGTAAGACAATCCGGTATTCTTCATCAAATTTTTCTGTGAAAGCTTTTTCTTGAAACGCTTTCTGGATCGATTCTCGATCCTCTGGATGAATCCGATCGATCCATGATTGTTGTCCTTGATACAATTCCTCTGGGTTCAATCCCCACAGTTTTTTATATGCAGGACTGACATAGCTAACTCGATTTTCCAACACCTCTTTGATCCAAAACACCGCATCAATATTTTCTGCGAGTTGGCGAAAACGTTCCTCACTCTCACGCAGAGTTTCGGCTGATCGTTTACGTTCGGTGATATCTAGATCGATACCCGCCATCTGAATCGGTTGCCCGTGTTGGTCGTAAAGTACCTTGCCCTGACTCAGTGCCCACCGAATCTTACCGTTGGGATATACTACTCGAAATTCAATTTCATAGTCTTCTCTAGTGGCGATCGCACGATCTACATCTGCTAGTAGGCGATCGCGATCGTCAGGGTGGACTCGCGCCACAAACATCTCGAATGAACCGTCAAATTCTCCTGGTTTCAGTCCAAATAAGGCTTCCAGGTTATCCGACCAGGAAATTTTTCCCGTTTGGAGATTCCAGTTCCATGTTCCCATCCGAGACGCTGATAGTGCCAATCGTAGCCATTCTTCGCTCTCCCGTAATTCTGCTTCTACTCGTCTGCGATCGGTCAGTTCATTCTGCGCCTGCTGATAGAGTTCCGCTTGGCGAATTGCAATGCCAACTTGAATCGCCAGTTCTTTGAGCAAGTCAATTTCTAAGGGTTGCCACCTTCGAGGAGCTGCACAGTTATGAGCAATTAGCAATCCCCAAAAGTAGTTATCGTAAATAATCGGTACGACCAGATTAGCTTTTACTTGAAACTGAGCCAACAAGTCAACGTGGCAGGGGTCAATACTGCTATCCTGAATATCAAATATTGCCGTTACGTAACCCTGACGATAGCGTTGGATATAATTCTCGACAAAGGCGGTATCGTAGCTGACAGTTTCTTGTGGATTCCATGCCAGGTAGTTCTCAGCGAGGCAGGGATCGTACATAGTAGATGAGAGCAGCGATCGCCACTGTGCCCCAACTGATTCTGCAATTACTGTGCCATCCCCGTCAGGTTTTAACTGAAAAACCAAGACGCGATCGGTGTGGAGAAACTGCCGAACTGCAACTACGGTTGTTTGAAGAATATCATCTAGATTCAGGGATTGAAAAATTTGCTGGGTAATCTGCGCGACTACCCGTTCTCGTTCAATGCGTTGTTGCAGTTGAGTGTGTAGCTGCACTGTTTCAATCGTCCCATTGACTGCTATTTGCAGCCTTTCTGGGGTAATTCTCTCTTTGACGATATAATCTTGTGCGCCTGCTTTCATCGCTTGAACTGCGATCGCCTCATTGCCTTGCCCGGTGATCACAATCACTGGTAAGCAGGATTGTTGAATTGAGGGTTGCAATTTTGCCAGAAATTCCAGTCCGTCCAGATCGGGCAGTCGATAATCAAGTAAAATGGCATCTGGCTGGTGTTGCTGCCAAAGTTCTAGCCCTTGCTGTCCCAGCGTTGCTTCTAAAAATATATAAGAATATTCGCGATCGCGCAGCAAATAACGCCGATAGAGTTCTCGGTCTTCTGGGGAGTCATCTACAATTAAAACAATGCGTGATCTCTGATTCATGACCAATCCTCTGGGCCGTCGGGCAACGTGGTCACTTCAAACCAATATTCCACGAGTATCTGAACATCGCGTTTGAGTTGAGCAAAATTGATTGGCTTAACAATATAGCTGTTGACACCGTATTGATAACATACTTCGATATCTTTAGGATTGCTAGAGGTAGTAAACACCACCACCGGAATCATCTTTAAGTTGTTATCCTGTTTAATCCGGCGTAACACTTCTCGTCCATCGGTTCCGGGCAGGTTCAAGTCAAGGACAATCAAGCGGGGACGGGGCGTTTTGCGATCGACATAGCTGCCAGTCCGATAAAGAAACGCCAAGGCTTGTTCTCCATTCACACACCGTTGAATGGGGATCGCAATGGAAGACCGCCCTAGAAATCGTTGCAGCACCTCAAAGTCTTCGTTGCTGTCCTCCACAATTAAAAGCAGTGGGGTTTGTTGGATCGGAGAGGCTGAAATCAGAGTCATTTGTTTGCCTCCGCCGACAGGGTAAAGTAAAACGTACTGCCAAGGGTTGGGGTAGATTCTACCCAAATTCTACCACCGTGCCGTTCCACAATTTTGCGGGCAATGGTTAACCCTACGCCAGTCCCACCGCCAAATTCATCCCGTCCATGTAAGCGGCGAAAGATTTGAAAAATTTTGTCGAGATGTTCTTGTGAGATGCCAATGCCGTTATCACGAACGTAGATCGCAGAAGTAGGAGCAGCTTTGTCTGCGATGAAACCAATTTCAACCCACTTGTGGGGTTTATCATTGTATTTAATGGCGTTGCTGATTAGGTTGCTGAATAGTTCACTAATCTGAGCGCGATCGCATTCTATACTTTTAAGGGGTTGAGGAATGCGAAACTCGACTTCGCTTTGTGGTCGGGCAATAGTTAGGGTGGTAATTACCTGCTGCACTAACTCATTTAAATTCACTGGTTGCCTGATTAGTTCGGCGCGTCCCAAACGGGAGAAATGCAGGAGTGAGTTTATCAAGTCTTCCATTCGCTGCGTTAACCGCACGAGAGTTTGGAGTTTTGCAACTCCGTCCTCATTTAGTACATCTCCATAGTCTTCCATTAAGAAGTTCGCGTAGTTGTGAATGCCGCGTAGAGGTTCTTTCAAGTCATGGGAGGCGACATAAGCGAAAGAATCGAGTTCTTCGTTACTCCGTTGCAATTCAAAATTCATCGATGCTAGTTTGTCTGCTTGCCGCAACACAACACCTACAATCAAGCTTCGCAGTTCAGTAACTGCTTCAACTTCACAGGGTTTCCAAGGCATAGCACAGCCTTGCACCGTTTCTTGCCATAGTTCAAAAGATTTGCGAGGAGACATTCGGAAACTGCCATCAGAGAAAAATTCTACTGGTTTATTGGGGTTGCCGCCCCAATTGACAGTTTGAATTACCTCTGGACGAAACCAGAGAATGTAATTGTGATGAACTTTAGAGATTTCTAGGGCTAATACTCCACTAGCGATCGCTTTATATGATTCGGCGGCAGGGTAATTTTTCGTGAGCGATCGGGTCTCAAACAAATTATGAGAAAATTTAGGTTTAATCCAATCAACTAAAGTCTGAACTTCTGACTCTGATGGCGTTTCTCCGACTCGAATAAACTGGTTGCCACTGCAAATTACCGCTCCCGTGGCGCTAACCAGATTGAGTAATTGAGATTTCAATTGCACCATGCCATCGAGGAAATATTCAGCCTGAGACAACTCTTCAACAAATTGAGTTTGCAACGACTTCAATTGCCTTTTGTAATCAATATCTTCACTCGCTTCTTTATTTACTAGTTCTACAGACATCACCTGGCCAATGAACTCGCACACGGTGCGGATATTGTAAGAAACATATTTGGGCGAAGAATGATGACAGGCAATCAGTCCCCAAAGCTTTTGTTCGTGCATCAGGGAAATAGACATAGAGGCAGTCACGCCCATATTTTGCAGATATTCTAGATGAATTGGAGAAACACTCCGCAATACCGAGAGACTGAGATCGAGTGGTTGATTTGTTAAAGGATTATTCGTTGGAATTAAGGTAACAGGCTGGTAACTGGCATCTGGAATCAGCCGCAGCCAGTTGAGAGTGTATAATTGTCGGGCTTGCTTGGGAATATCAGAATGCGGATAGTGTAAGTCCAAATAGGGTGTTTCCTGATTGGTGTCTTCAGCGATGACACTGCCTGCCCCTTCTTGGTCGAATCGATAGACCATAACCCGTTCAAAGCCAGTGATTCGCCGGACTTCTGTAACCACAATTTGGCACATTTCCAGCAGTTTAGGTGCTTTCTGAATGCGGGTAATAGTTCCTCGTACCTGTTGATAGAAGTCAAAAAAGTCTGTTTGTCCCTTCGCTTTTTTCGGCTCCAATTCCAGAATAATAATAGTATCTAAACGATGTACAATCCCATCAAAATAGATTGATTTATGCAGATGCTTAATGGACAAATTGAGGGGATTTACACTTTCAAAATCTTCTGTCAGACATTGTTGAATCAGCTTAATTTGCTTGGCATCGAATAAGTTTGATAATGGTTTACCCAGCAATTCTTCCGGTTGACGGCCAACAATTTCCTGAGTATTGCTGCTCACCTGAAGGATTTCCAGAGTGGAATCTTGCAAAACCAGTAAAACACCGTGAGGCTGGATCAGACTAGGAATGTGGATCGGTTCGCGATCGCAGTTTGTTAAATCAATCGTCTCATCAGTCATTCTCAGTTTTTCCAACTCCTCATTAGAACTCTGACATAAATTAGAAGTTTTGAATATGGACTAAAAATAAATAATTTTTAGTTATTTAGCTTTTTAATTATTATATTTAATATTATGTCTATCAAATTACTTGTGACATATCATTGCGAGTGCAACGAAGAGGAAC
Source organism: Nostoc sp. UHCC 0252 (assembly GCF_034931145.1). Lineage (NCBI taxonomy): Bacteria > Bacillati > Cyanobacteriota > Cyanophyceae > Nostocales > Nostocaceae > Nostoc > Nostoc sp. UHCC 0252. Next base: position 31,540 of record NZ_JAYGHE010000046.1, read on the forward strand.
AAAGCAGTCGCAAGGGTTTTGGGATTACTTGATGTACCCTGCGGGTTCCGCCCTTGGCGGTACGCAATGACAATTATTCAACCGGACATGAGATAACTGATTAATTGAACTCACTCTTCACTTAATGTTTCAATTAACAAATCTACCTGTTGCTGTCGCTCCTGCAAAAAAGTTTCACACTGACGTAAATACTCTACAGCACTTGCAAATTGATCGAATACTTCTTCCAATTCCAACTCACCCGCCTCAATGCGAGTAATAATCCCCTCTATTTCAGCAACCTTCGCCTCATAATTCCAAGCTTCCTCAGAACTAGAAGCAGTTTTACGTTTAACCATTAACCTCTCTGTGTCCTCTGCGCCTCTGCGGTTCATTTATGGTAAATTCAAGGGTTCAAGGCCCCAACTGTCTTTAATTTTGAAGATAAGTAATAAGTAATGGTATTACTCATTACTCATTACTCATTACTCATTACTCATTACTCATTTATTTACTTCCATAACCTTCACTTTAACCCCACCCTGCCCCAACTGAATCACTAAATCTTCCCCCACAGCCAACTCCGCCGCCGAACGAGCGATCGCCCCATCTTCCCTTCTCACCACTGCATAACCACGTTGTAACACCGCTTTCGGGTCAAGAGTTGCCAACTTTTGCCGCAACAATTCTAAATGCTGCGTTGCTTGCTGCGATCGCCCCGTGGTAATTTGTACCAAATGCTGACGCTTCCAAGCTAATTTTGCCACCTCCTGCTGCACTTGCCGATCTAATCGCAAACGCCGCAAACGATTCTGCAAACCTTGAAGTTTATTCTCAGCAGTTTCCCAAGAGTCATGCACCGCCTCACGTAAAGCCAGAACTCGTTGCCGATGCTCAGTATACAACTCTGAAAGTGCTGGTACAACTTTTTCTGCCGCCGCAGTTGGTGTATGCACACAGACATCTGCAACTAAATCCGCTAAAGATTCATCTCGTTGATGCCCAATACCAGTAATTACCGGAATAGAACAACTAGCAAGCGATCGCACCACACGCTCATCATTAAAGCAGGCCAACTCTTCCACCGCGCCACCACCCCGCGATAAAATTAGCACTTCGGCGCGTCCATCTTTCTCCACGCGATCGATTGCTTTGACGATTGATTCAGGCGCTTGCTCACCTTGGACTGTCGCCGGGGAAAATAAAACGTGTAAACCTGGATACCTTTGCTTCAGGGTTTTTTGAATATCTCCCCAAGCAGCAGCCGTTGGAGAAGTGACAACAGCGATCGTTTGCGGGTGGATGGGGAGCGATCGCTTTCTTTGCGCGTCAAACAACCCCTCAGCCAGCAAGCGATTTTTTAGTTGTTGATAGCGTAGCGCCTGTAAACCCACACCAGCAGGTAGAGTCTGCCAAACTGATAACTGATATTCTCCCCGTTGTGGATACAGGCGAATGCTACCCAAAATAATTATTTGTTCACCAGCAACTGGCATTTGGGCGAGTTTTGGCAATTGGCTATTCCAGATAACACATTTAATTCCGGCGGTGCGATCGGTATCTTGCAGGGTAAAAAATAAACCACTGCGATGGTGGTTAGCGCTAGAAACTTCGCCAGTTACCCAAACTTGCCGTAATTGTTCATCTTGCTCTAACAGCAAGCGGATATAGTCAGTTAATCCAGAAACTGAAAGTGCAGTATTGAGAATGAGTGAGTCGGGAAGCTCAAAAGTCATCAAAGATGCCTGAAAGCATTTGTGCTAGAGCAATTTTAGCATTTTTAACGAAAACAGAAATTGGCTTCAACGCCAAATGCTACAAACTTCGTGACAACATTTGAAAAGGTTAAGCCAGGAACATAATTTCTGCGTTCTTACCCAGTCTCCAATCACTTTTACCGCACTCAGCGCTGAATGTTAAATACTATATCTTCATAGCGGTTCCCATTCAGATGCGGTACAAAATTATATCGCTTGTAGGGGCACGACATGCCCATTGGTGTCAATTTAAG
>NZ_JAYGHE010000046.1:33695-38196 GCF_034931145.1 Nostoc sp. UHCC 0252
GTTAAGTTGACACCAATGGACATGCCGTGCGCCTACGGGTGTACTTATTCAACATTCATAATTAAGCAAAGGCAATTTTCGTAACTGCTAATTGCCTTACAAACACCATCTCTCCAGTGTTGATATCTACAGTAAATAAAGAATTTATTGGCTCACGATTAACATTAGCAATTGCATATAATTTTCCTAATGGAGAAAAAGCTAAACTGAGCAAGTCATTTTCCAAAACTTTATTATTGAAATGTAATTCTGACAACTTAATAATTAGTGGTTTGCCAGTGATTCCTGAATGACTTTCCATATCTAACTGCACCAAATGCACAGGATGCGCGTGATCCATGCTTACAGCATAAATTTTTCTATCAACTGGAGATTGAGCAAGATTACTATAGCGTCGGTCTGGTAGCAGTCCAGGTAAAACTAGTTCATCATAATTTACTTTCCCTGTTTCGGAATCAATAGTTACTAACTCAAAGGGTGGAATACCTCCTCTAAGACTAATGATGCCCACAAGCTTGCCATCTTCAGTTTCTAGCAGATTTTCTAAAGTACTATCCTCTTGTTTAAATCCCCACACTTTTAGAGATTTCTGAATTTGACTAGACTCGTCACTATTAATAAATAATAGGCGACTAAAATTGCCTTCTTGTGTGTGTGCTACAGAGCTAATAATGAACGTCCCGTTAGATAGAGTATTAAGACTTGTTAGCCGCTCGTAAGGCTGCTGATAGAAGGCTTTAGGTACAGCTTTAGTAAGTGCTTGTTGGTTCTCAACAATGTTAGTCGAAATTGTCGAGTGGGATAAGTTTTCACCAGTTTCTATATCTAAAGATATTAGAGATATTTCAGGGGTCTTATCGGCTATATTTTTTACTTCGGCAGTATTTAATAATTTTACTGCTGGATTAGAAATATTTTCTGCCGTTTCATTGGCATCAACTGAATTAAAGTTGTTGCTAGTCGCAAAGCTTACTCCGTAAATTATCGAAGACTTTTGTGCAGTACTTGCTTGGATGTTAGAATTCATGTTAGTTTAAAGAATTGTTTACAGTTTATGAATTTATATAAATTGTTTTGAGAACAAGTCTCAATCAATTTTTATAGTCATATAATACAATACGATTGCATTTTGTAGTCAACCTCAGATTTAAAAATTCATTAAACATAATTTAGGAGCTATGAGTCAAAATTATGTACTCCTGGCGGATAGTGCAAAAATAGCGAGTCGCGTGAGTGTCTGAATCAATTGCTTCAAGACGCTTGACGACTCGCTATCGGTTGTGGGGTCTGTAATTTTAATCAGGGACGTTAGCCTTTATCCCTGGTCTTAAGCACGAGTGAACATCAATTTTTCGCTGATAATTATCGCCGATATTCGTCGCCACAATCGCCGATTAGCTGGTATAAATCTCGTGATTGGCGAGATACGGCAATGATGCGATCGCGATCGCCATCATCTAAACTAAAACTAAATACTTTGGCGTTATCTTCTATATGTTCAGATACACCAAGTCTGGCACCAACTATCACACCGCCAACCGTTGGCTGATCTAAAATGTAACGAACTGCTACGTTGGCGATACTCACTTTATGCTTATTAGCAATTTCCTTCAAGATGGCTAGTAACTCTTGAAATAATTGCCAACCACCCCAAGCATCGATCATATTTTTATACTTTTTCAAACTAGCCGTAGAGAGATCAAATCCTCGCGGTTCTGGTTTGCCCAAATAGTTTTCTGATAACAAACCACCGCACAGTGTACCGTAAGTAAAAAGTTTGATGTCATGCTGTTGACAAAACTGTACCATACTAACTTCGGGGCGGCGGTCAACCAGAGAAAATTGCACTTGGTTAGAAACGATTTTGATACCTGCTTCGGTAATAATCTTTAGATTTTCCGTGTCAAAATTAGTTAAACCTAAATGCTTGATTTTCCCTTCATTTTGAAGTTCTGCCATATATTTGAGGGCATCCAGGTAATTTTTATCCTGATATTCCCACCAATGGAATTGCATTAAATCTAACGATTCCACATTCATCCTTCTCAGGGAAATATCAATATTTTCCTCAACCAGCTTTTTGGTCATTTTGCCTGGACGAGGAACCCATTTTGTAAAAGCTTGCACCTGAGATAAAGCATCTTTTCCACGAGTATCAATTAATTGACAGCGAAACTCACCAATAAAGTCTTCTGCGGGGCCATAGTGATCTGCTAAATCCCAAGTAGTAAAGCCTGCATCTAAATATTTGAACATAGTCTCAATGGCGGCTGGGGGATTTATTTGTCCGTGTCCGCCAGAGACTTGCCACATCCCATTTAAGATGCGGCAGATATTCAAATCAGGAGTGAATTGGAGACGGCTAGCTGTGGGTAAGTTCATTTTCAAGTTTAGGAGTGAGAAGAGTTAATAATTAGTAAGTTGACAAGCGGATTTTACAGCCTTTTAACTTTTCTACTTTATTATGAATGATTTAGCACTGCTAGAGTTAATAACTACTAATTTTAGCTCCTAACTCTTGTACAGACGCGATTCATCGCGTCTCCTAACTCTCTAATGCCAGCCTTTTTCAGCTTGTTCGAGAACGTAAGCAGCAACGTCTTGAATTTGCTGTTCAGTGAGACGCTCTTTGTAAGCTGACATATTATTTTTACCATTGGTTACTATAGATGTAACTGCCTCTAGCGAATCCATACCATACTTTTTCAAAGCTTGCTTTTTGAGATTCTTCCCTCGCCTGATAATGTTACTACCATTGATATGACAACCGGCACATTGAACACTAAATATTTGTTCACCGTTGACTGTATCTCCTGCACTCGCGGGTAAAGTAAAAGTGCTGATTAATAACAAAAATGTTACTAATACTAATGTGAGTATCTTTTTCAATTGACTTTTCCCTATTTTGATCTACTGGTTATAGATATAAATGTCATAAGTAATGCTATAAAGATTCAAAGTCAGTTAGAAATCCAGCCAATTTTGCACAATCTTCTTGAAAGGTTTCTGCATCGCTAACATCCTCAATTTTATAGGACATGATGCGTTTACCATCTGGCATTTTTTTGGAACTAACCAATTCGCCTTTGTACTTTTCTGCGATCGCTTTAAAATCAGTACCATGAAGCTTCCAAGCATCAGTCGAACAAGTAATATTTACTAGCCACATATTTCCTTCTCAATTACTAATACTAAATATTCATCATCTCATAAATAGGTAACATCTTACCTCCAGCAAGGCAGAGGGTAGGAGGCAGGAGGTAAAAGCAAGGAATTATTTCCTCTGCTTTCATGGTTTAGAGCAAGTAAGTTGATTTATAAACAAAGATAAAAATATTTTTTCGATATAGGTAATACAAGAAAAAATTCGTTAATATTAAATTTTTTAAATAAATTTAGGAAGATTTCGGCTTTCTCCCAAGTTCTCAATATCATCTCTTTAGGGTTGTAATTTTCTATCTAAAGGAAGTACCAAGCCTAATTTTGCTACGTCATAATATATATGTAAGAACATTTCTAGAAATTTTTATCCCAATTAGTTAAATTTCAAGAGTTGAAAATGCCTAACAATATCAAACAACAAATTCAAGCAGACCTGCAACAAGCTAAAGAAACCGGACAGTTAAGAACTGAGCGGATTAGAGAAATTGTTAAATCGGCAGTTTCTCAAGTAGGTTCTGAGTTTAAACAAGGTTCTACTGAACTTCGTAGCCTTGTTAAAGATGCTGTTTCTGCTGTAATTGAAAACTTCCAAGAAAAAGGTGGCGAACTTAAGGATGAAGTGACAGCTTCCATTGAAGGAGCGCTGGAAGGGATTAATAGCAAAAGACACGAAAGCATTGCTAAAACTCAAACAGATATCAAGCGGCTACAGGCTCAACTGGATGGCGAAGAAGAACAACTCCAGCAAGAGGTTGATGTAATTTTGGCAGAGATTGAAGAGACAGGTAAGGAAAAACCAGCTAGTACTAAAACTGCTATTGATTCTGCTGTCAATGCCCTTAAAGATAGTGAAGAAGCAGGATTGTTAAAGAAACGTTACGCGCAACTGCAAGCGCAGCTAGCCATTGTTCGCGCTAACTTAGCTGCACGCTATGGCGGACGTAATATGGAAGTTCAGGATTATCTAGACGAGGCTAAACACTGGTATGATAAAGCCCGTCCCCAAGCCGAATCTATGGCTGTGCAGGTAGGAGAGAAGCGATCGCAGCTAGAAGATAAACTAGGAGAAGCTGGTACATCTCTAGCAAGAAAAGAGCGTCAAATCAAACAAACATTGCGAGAATTACTCTTAACAGCAGCTGATTTGTTCAAAGATAAGGAACCTGTTAAGAAAGAACGGGAAACTATTCACAAATAGAGCAGACTATTTCTTCACAAAACCCTGATACATATTTTTTCGTAGGGTGCGTTATGCCAAAGGTTAACGCACCTTTTACTATAAAAACTGAGAGACATCTAATAATATGCCCCGTCATTGCGAGTGAAGCGAAGCAATCGC
>NZ_JAYGHE010000046.1:38232-65268 GCF_034931145.1 Nostoc sp. UHCC 0252
AACGCCAAGGGCGGTACGCAATGACAATTATTTAACCGGACATGCTATAAGTTATAGTTTTTGTAGAAAGTCACATATAAAATGGTGCGTTACAGCTTTAGCCATAACGCACCATCTTTAAGGTTTCTGGAAACTAATATTGTGTATTAGTAGATACCAGTTTCTCTATTAAGTTGTTCATCATGCTTGGCAATAACCCAAATTGCATGAATACTACCGGGTAGCCAACCTAGAACCGTGAGCAAAATGTTAATAAACAATGTTGGGCCCACTCCAACTGTCATAAAAACGCCTAAAGGAGGCACTAACAAACCGAGAAGAAAACGAACTAGTTTCATGATTTTACAACTTTGTAATTTTGTTTAGTTACATTCTTTTGAAGATGCCGAATTAGGAGATCCACCTTCGGATATGTTCTTTGGAGTAGATAATTTATTTATATACTACTTTATATACAAATCTTATTTCTACTCCTTTTAATATTTATCTAGAAGGTAATTCACCTTGGGTTTTGACATCACTACTGCCAGCTAAAAGATTTTTTTCAACAAAGTAGTTGTTAATGAAAGTGTTAGCAAAAGTTAAAATTACTGGCCCAAGAAGGAAACCTATAATTCCGCGAACTGCGAACCCAGGAACTAGCACTGCTGCTAACCAAAAACACAAACCGTTGACGATGAGCGAAAATGCTCCAAACGATACAAAGTTAAGTGGTAGAGACAGAGTAGATAGAACTGGTTTAACCGAACCGTTAATTAGACCAATTACTAAAGCGGCGATCATCGCTGCGGGGAAATTAGCAATATTAACGCCTGGAACAACTAAATCAACAATCAACAGGCTTAAAGCTGTAGCTAGGGCGGTTAATAATGGAGTTAACATTTTTCTGACCTAATCTTTTTTGTTTGTAACTTCTTATCTCTATCTTTAACTATCTGCCAGACTTTCACCTCTCTTGCAAGATAGAATTTATTTCTGTCATTAGGTCTATTATTGAGAAAACTATAGTGGTAAATTATATTGATGCAATATGTAGTAAGGGCGCATAGCTATGCGCCCTACTATAGATGTGATGTTTTCAAGGGTGCATTAAATTTGTTTAACGCAGCCTAAGAATTTAAGATTAATTTAATATTCCAAGGCAACAATCACTCAGGTTTTCCAGACTCAGGCTTATAGTAAAGGGCTGACTTATATAAGACTTGTTCTTGATGGGTTTCTAAAGTGCAATTAGACAAAGGGTAAGTGACACAAGTCACAACATAACCAGCCTGTATTTCACTTGGACGTAGAAATTTTTGCTCACTTTGATTAACTTCACCATTAATGAGTTTGGCGACACAAGCAGAACATTCGCCTTGTTTGCAGCCAGATGGTAGGCGGATACCAGCTTCTTCTGCCATATCCACAATATATTGATCGTCTGGTACTTGAATAGTACGATCTAACCCAAGTGTAGAATTGATGAATCGAACTTGATAAACTACCATCTGCTGTTTCTAATTATTGTTTAACGGCTTTCATCGACAAACTAATCCGCTTGAGTTTCTCGTTGATTTCTAGCACCTGCACTTTAACTACTTGCCCAACTTTGACAACTTTGTTGGGATCGTCTACAAATCTATCAGCAAGTTGGGATATATGCACTAAGCCATCTTGATGTACGCCGATATCAACAAACGCGCCGAAGTTGGCGACATTTGTCACGATTCCCTCTAGTTCCATTCCCACCTTTAAGTCCCTGATTTCTGTAATTCCTTCTTTGAAGGTGGCATACTTAAATTCTGCACGGGGGTCTCTACCTGGTTTTTCTAGTTCGCTGAGAATGTCGCGCAGTGTGGGTTCACCGACGCTATCAGTAACGTATTTCTTCAGGTTGGTCTTTTTGAGTTTTTCAGCAATTTCTGTCACCTGATTTAATGGCACATTTAGATCGGATGCGATCGCTTCTACTACAGAATAACTCTCTGGATGCACTGCTGTATTATCCAATGGGTTGTCCCCGCCGCGAATCCGCAAAAAACCCGCCGCTTGTTCAAAAGCCTTTGGCCCTAGCTTTGGAACTTTCAAAAGTTGGCGGCGATTTTTAAAGGCTCCATTCTGGTTACGATAGGCGACAATGTTGTTGGCAACTGTTGCCGTAATCCCAGAGACGGAAGTCAGAAGTTCTTTGGAGGCCATGTTCAAGTCTACGCCGACGTAGTTGACGCAGCTTTCTACAGTGTCATCCAATTTCTTTTTCAATAACTTCTGATCGACATCGTGCTGATATTGTCCCACACCAATAGATTTGGGATCGATTTTCACCAGTTCCGCCAAAGGGTCTTGCAAACGGCGGCCGATGCTAATAGCACCGCGCACAGTAATATCTAAATCGGGAAACTCTTCTAACGCTACAATACTTGCAGAATATATAGATGCGCCAGATTCATTCACCATCACCTTAAGTGGTTTGCGTTCTATAGTTTGTAACACTTGCGTGACAAACTCCTCTGTCTCGCGGGACGCTGTGCCGTTACCAATGGCGATTAACTCAATCTTGTACTTTTCAATCAGATTTTTGACAGTTTGTGCAGCTTTAGCGCGTTGTTCAGCCGCTTGGTGGGGGAAAACCGCTTGGTATTCCAAAAATTTCCCTGTTTGGTCGAGGACTGCTACTTTACACCCGGTTCTAAATCCGGGGTCTATCGCCAGTGTTGGTTTCATTCCAGCCGGTGCAGACAGCAGCAATTCTCGCAGATTAGTTTCAAATGTCTTGATTGATTCTATGTCTGCATAGATTTTTTTCTCAGAAATTACCTCTCCCATTAGAGAGACTTTCATCAAACGGTTAAATGCATCCTTCAACATCGCCTGATAAAAATCCCGAATTGTCCGAACTTTGGTTTTAATTTCTTTGGACTCCAGATAGTAAAGTACCGTATCCTCATCGAAAGCGATTTCAAAGCTTAAGATTTTTTCAGTTTCACCCCGACACAACGCCAGCATATTATGGGGTGCAATATTTTTTACCCTAATTTGATAGCTACGGTACATCTCAAATTTGGTTGTCCCTTCGGGATAATCATCTTTGATGCGGGAGACAAACACCCCTTCTTCTAAAAGATAATCGCGGATATATGCCCGTAATTCAGCTTTTTCAGCCACTTCTTCCGCTAAAATATCAGCCGCACCTTTAAGCGCTTCTTCTGCGGTTTTGACTCCCGTGGCTTCAGAAAGATACTTAGCCGCTTCTTCCTCCAAGGATGCAGTTGCAGCATTTTTGACATTTAGCGACTTGATGAACTCTGCCAATGGTTCGAGTCCTTTTTCTCTGGCGATGGTGGCGCGGGTACGTCGCTTTGGGCGATAGGGTAGATATAAATCCTCAAGTTCGGTTTTTTGTAAGCAGGATGAGATTTTAGCTTTGAGTTCATCTGTAAGTTTACCTTGTTGGGCGATCGCACTTAAAATTACAGATTTTCGTTCTTCCAGTTCTGTTAAATAAGTATATCGATCAGCCAGTTCACGTAGTTGCACTTCATTCATTTCATCGGTGCGCTCTTTGCGGTAACGTGCAATAAAGGGAATTGTTGCACCCTCCGCCAAAAGTTCCAGCGCGTTTTGCACCTGATGGGGTTTGAGGTTTATTTCAGTTGCCAGTAGTTGAGGAATGTTCAGCATTAGGTGTCTAAGAGGAAAAATGAAAATGCTACTTCTAAAGGTAATATGCTAGATCCTTATCTTGGCGCAAGGCCAAAATTTGCAGCTAATTTACCAGATGATTTTTCAAAAGAGGGCAATTTGCGAAACAGACAAAATCTGCCTACGCAAGTTTTAAAGCCTATCAATCTATATATGTAAACAAAGTTTGTATAAGCTAATACGTATCAATGCTCTGTTAGGAGAGCGAGAAAACGAGCATTAACCGGAGATTTTGTCTAATTTTATACTTAAGCCGAGCTAGCCATAGCCTCTCTTCACCTACTCTAATCTTTGCTGAACTCACCGCCATTGGAAAAGATTTATTCACCAAGCTTTTAGGTACTTCACATATCGCAATAACTATTCCAATTGGGGTAATCTATAACGTTGCGTAATCTTGATTTTCTATAATATTTATTTCGATCGATAGTTGTAGCTAAAAGCTTATTGGATGTAAAATTAACCACACTTTGAAAAATAATCAATTTTGATTTGTTTTATAAGCCAAACAATTTTAGCTCGAAGGTTAGTAATATGGTTTTGTTTTTTTTGATACCACTGTGTACTGCTTTAGTCACTGGCTACTTATTTAAAAAGAGTAGTGATGAAATTGCATATCTTGCAGGTGTCTTTGCAGCAATTAGCCTGATATTAAGCCTAATATTAGCACCCTGGCAGATTCAGCTTGGATTGTTAATCATTGTCTTAGTGATGACCAACAGACTTTTGCAGAGAAATGAACCCGAATAAACGAAATTATAGGCAAACAGCCTAGATAATTAAATAATACCAATCACCACCAATTAATTTGTCTCAACTTTAAACTGCTATGAATTATTAGTAGCTGCACTGTTATTAGAGTTGAAATTCTGCCTTTTCTAACTCCTAGTTTGGTACTTCTAGAAGCTGATATCCGAACGCTACTCCTACAAGTTTACTAGTCAGAAAGTGTTCATAAATCTACAAATTATTAAGAATAAAAATTTATAATAGTCAGCATAGAGAAATTGGGATTTGTAAAGTTTTTGTTTAATTGGATTTTCAGTAAATGAATTTTTGATGAAGTGTCCCGATAAATATGCAACACGCGCTTCTCGTGGTATTCTATTAAGTAATTATATGTAGTGATATTTGAGATAAAACTCTAGTTAAAATTACATGTAGTTAAGAAACACATAAGGAAGCGTAATAGTACTATCATGAGAAGACATTTCAAATCTCCTTAAATCAGCGTAACCTGCGAGTTTTTTGCCAAGGGTTAGTTTACATTAACCATAAGCATTAGTCCCCTCAAATACTCCATTTGGACATTCAGTAAAATTAGTAACTTGTAAAGCTCATAACTGTAGACTGGTTCATCTGTCTATGATCTCCGTAGCAAATCATACTCATGTTACTCATTATCTTACAATGTCTAAAAAGAGTACGTATACAGACTCTTTTTGAGTAGAAATTTTTATGAATTGGCTTAGTCATCAGCCAAGATTTCAGATATGTATGTGTGCCTAAAGAGATTTTTTGGGATATCAAACAATTAATAAACTTTTATTTGGAGAACATGAAAAGCATGTATCTACCCAGTTAGTCTAATTGCTTGAGAAGTTCAGTAGTGTATTCAACAAGATTTCTAGAATCCAGTATGACTTAGAAATTGCGATCGCTTACATCGGGCGGATACGCCATCGCACTAAAAGTAGTTTTGAAGTATGGCTGGCTAATACGGAAGATTTCTGCAATTCATAGTTGAGTAAAGCCGAAGTTAGTTGTGCTGATTACCAAGCCAAAAAACTGGTTTATCTGCCTCTTACTAACTCTTGGATATTACATTCGATGGCAATTTTATCAGTTATCTCAACATAGCTTTCCTACTTTCCTTGTCTATTTAATCAAGTGGAAGTCGAACTGCACAAAAAATGTAGTCGAAATCCCAAAAATTCAAAACAACGAGATTTCTGCTAGGTTCATACCTACTATCTCGATTGAGGTAAATGCAATATGAAATATCTACCGCAAATTTCGAACTTTAAACCAATTCCCTACATTATCTTGTTTGTCAGTATCTTATTGAGTATTTCTGGGCAATTGCTGATGAAATATACCATGAGTCATACACATGAGGGAATGTTTAGCTGGGAATTTCTCCAAAAGTTAGCATTAGCCGTTGGTGTTTATTGCTTGGGGATAGTAAATTGGATACTGGCTTTGCGATCGGTAAAATTGAGTATTGCTTATCCCCTAACTAGTTTAAATTATGTCGGTATATTTCTCGGTTCATACTACTTTTTTCACGAGGTAATTACACCAACTCGAATTGCAGGAGTTATCACTATTTTTCTGGGTATTCTTTTAGTGGTTATTCCCGTGAAAAAATCTATATAAATTTCTTTATAGTAAATTCCACCAAACATCTTGACAAATGAATATTCTTACCTGGCTACTTTTAATGCTTGTAGTTTTATTCGGAACCACAGCCAACGTATCACTAAAATATGGGCTTCAAATTTCTAGCTCTATAAAAGGAGCAAATACATCTATTTCTAATCTGTTATTATCTCGTTATTTTTTGATTTGGTTTATCTGCTATACATTAATGACTATATTGTGGCTTTATGTATTGCGGACAATTCCTTTGAGTCAAGCTTTTCCAGTTCTAGGCTTAATGTATGCATTAATACCTGTTGCTTCGCACTATCTTTTAAAAGAGCAGGTTATGTTTAGCCAGTGGTTAGGAATTTCCATCATTATCACTGGTGTGATTCTAGTAGTTAACTAATAACTAAACAAAGAATAATTGAGGTTATCTATATTAAAAGCCTCTGAAAATAAATTTCAAAACCATCGCTATAAACGTCTAAATTAAATTTATGAATATAGGTATCATTGGCGGAGGGATAACGGGACTAGTATTAGCGCAACGTCTTGCACATCAAGGACATACCGTAACCGTATTTGATAGTAATAACCAGCTTGGTGGACTTACCACCTATCATGATTATGGGTTATTTACTTGGGATCGTTTTTATCACGTTATTCTCCCTTCTGATACTCATTTAATAAATTTTTTGAGAGATATTGGGCTTGGAGATAAGTTACGTTGGCATCGAAGTTTAACAGGGTTTTATGACAATCAAAAATTCTATTCTATTAGTAACACTATAGAATTTTTACGTTTTCCTCTGTTTGGACTTATAGGCAAAATTAGATTAGCTTTTACTCTACTATATGGTTCACGCCTTAATAACTGGCGGCGCTTAGAGAAGATTTTAGTTAAAGATTGGCTATTAAAACTCGGTGGTAAAAGCACATACGAAAAGCTCTGGAAACCCTTGCTTTTATCAAAATTAGGAGAGAACTATAAGCGAATATCAGCAGTTTTTATTTGGGCCTATATTAAACGACTGTTTTCAGCGCGAGATTCTTCATTAAATAAAGAACAACTCGGTTATGTTTCAGGCGGTTACAAAACTGTTTTTGACCATATAGAAAAATTGATTTGCGCGGCTGGAGGTTATATCCGCACAGGGGTGACGGTAGAATACATTGCACCTCATCCAGAAGGTGGAATGTGGGTAGAATCTCAGGGGAAAAAAGAACATTTTGATAAAGTGATTTTCACTGGCCCAGTTAATATTTTGCAACAGGTTGCTGCTAAGGAACTGGTGAAAGTTTCAGACACCAGCGAAACAGTAGAATACCTGGGTGTAGTCTGCATGGTATTGATTACTCGCAAAGCTTTAATTCCTTATTACGTAGTAAATATCGCTGATAGAAATATTCCTTTTACCGGAGTTATCGGTATGAGCAACTTAGTTTCTCTACAAGAGACAGCAGGATACCATATCACATTCCTACCAAAATATATCCTTTCCACTGACCCGTTGTTAAAACAGCCAGATGAGGAATTACGTCAAATGTTTTTTCAAGGTATACGTTTGATGTTCCCGGAACTTAAATCAGATGACATTGTAGCAGCACACATAAATCGAGCTATTAAAGTGCAGCCACTACAAGTTTTAAATTATTCAAGCCTTGTTCCAAAAGTGAGTACCGAAAATGATGATTTTTTCGTGGTCAATACCTCACAGTTAGTCAATGATAGCGTCAACAACAACGCAGTTGTGCGGCAGGTTGATGAATTTCTAAAAAAATCAACATTGTTGAATTCTTGAGATTTGAGAGATTGTATTTTATTTTAAAAATCACACGAGGTCTTTATGAGTCTTTTTGTTCTTTTACCCGCATACAACGAGCAAGAATCAATTCGTCCCTTGTTCAAAAAATTTCAGACATTGCAACAAATCTTCGATATAGAGATAAAAATAATTCTTGTTGATGATGGTAGTAGTGATGCAACTGCTCAGACTGCTTTAGAAGAATCTCGATTACGGGGGATATTGCTTAAATTAGTCCAACATCCCAAAAATGGTGGCTTAGGTGAAGCAATTAAAACAGGTTTCACGACTTTCTTAGAAATTTCTAAAGAAGGCGATTTTTTAGCTGCAATGGATTGCGACAACACTCAACCACCAGAACTATTAATCAAGATGTATGAGACGATGATAGCTGGTAGCTATGATATTGCGATCGCATCTAGATACCGCAAAGGCTCTAAAGTCATAGGTTTATCAAAATTTAGAGAAGTAATGAGTTACGGGGCTAGCTGGCTGTTTAGAATTGCCGCCCGTGTACCAGGTGTAAGAGACTATACTTGTGGTTACAGACTGTATAACCGTACTTTTCTCAGTAAACTGAATATGTATTATGGCGACAATCTATTTACTGAAAGTGGATTTGCTTGCATGATAGATTTACTGCTAAAAGCCAAAGTACTCAAACCAAAAATTGCTGAAATTCCAATGGTTTTGAGATATGACCAAAAGCCAAGTGCTAGCAAAATGAAAATTCTGAAAACTATTGCTCGAACATTGAAGCTACTTTATAAGAATCTATCATCCGCAGGACAAAGTTCTCATTTTGCTCAAGCTTTCAATGAGCAGGAAACATTAATAATTCCAATGAAAATGGGAAATCGTAAATAAACCGGGAAGTGATATAGGAATCATATTTGATTTCTGAAAATATTTCAGTAGGCTAACGCACCATCCGAAGATTCTGGTGCGTTACGGAAGCCGTAACACACCCTACATATACTTAGATTTTTTCATAAATCAAATACTAGTCCTATAGTTTAGATTAGCGAGCAAGATTGCATATTGAGTGGGAGTTAGTCAAGAAGTTCCTTTATTTTTATCAGAGTGAGAGCATATCCTCACTTGCTACTCTCTTGGTTGAGAAGATTACTAGTTAATACATATAGGTGCATCTCATTTTTATGGCATCCTCAAGAGTGCGAACTTTCAAAATCTCAGCCCGCAAAGGCGGGCTTTTTTATGGCTATCATTAGAAAAGATTTAAAAATGTTGGTAATGACAAGCTTTTTGAATGAAGGTTAGGGAAATCCACACTACCTTTCTACCGACTGTAGCTTTCACTGATTTGTTAGACTGAACACACCAGGATTTTTCAGTCAAATCTCTGAATTACGCCAGCAGACGAGGCTACCCATGCTTACAAGTACGCTACTTCTCTCGAATCAACTTCCCACCTTACAATATTCCTCCACACCAGAGCGTTTCGATGAAACCTGGGAGGCCCCCCTGGCTACTCTCCTGGGATTAGGACGCGCTGCGGGCGCCGACTTTATCGAATTATTTTTAGAGCGTCGCAACTATATTAGTTGTCTTGCAGAAGACGATTCCATCACTAGTATTTCACCAAGTCTGTCTACAGGTGCGGGAGTCAGAGTATTTCGCGGCAAAGCCGATTGCTACGTCAGTACTAATGACCTTTCGTTTTCTGGTTTGAAAGCAGCTTTAGAAAAAGGTCTTTCTATCCTGGGATTGCAATTACCTACTGCTAAAGCTTTCATTCCAGAAATTAACCTAGAATTACTGAGAGATTACGCCACGAAAAGAGGTAAAGATGCATGGCTACCAGTGTGTAGTTCCATCCGCGAAATGGGAGAAGTCCTGCTTGATGGGACTGCTCACCTGAAGCAAAAAGCTAGCCATGTCCAATCGCGCCGTGCTACCTATTTTCGGGATTGGCAAGAAGTCTTAATTGCCGCCAGTGATGGTACTTTTGCCCGCGATATTCGTCTTACCCAGTCGGTAGGATTTAATCTGTTGTGTGCTGATGGTGCTAATCGTACCTCAATTGGCGATCGCGCGGGTAATACTAGCGATGCCAATTTCTTGAGAACTTGGGATTCTCAACAAGCCGCCGAAAAAATCGCAGAATCTGCCGGCAAAATGCTCTACGCTGATTACGTAGAATCAGGTACTTACCCGATTATTATGGCCAATCACTTTGGCGGCGTAATCTTCCACGAAGCCTGCGGACACCTGCTAGAAACAACTCAAATTGAACGTAATACCACTCCCTTTGCTGACAAAAAAGGCGAAAAAATTGCCCACGAAAGTTTAACCGCCTGGGATGAAGGGCGCTCTGAAAATGCTTTCGGGACAATTGATATGGATGACGAAGGTATGCCTGCTCAAAGAACCCTGTTAATTGAAAAAGGCGTTCTCAAAAACTTCTTAGCAGATAGAACAGGTTCTGCACGCACCGGACACCCTAGAACTGGAAGTGGCCGCCGCCAAAATTACACCTATGCTGCTGCTAGCCGGATGCGTAATACTTATATTGATTCTGGCGAATATAGCACTGATGATTTATTTGCCTCTGTTGATAAAGGTATTTACTGTAAAAAAATGGGTGGTGGTAGCGTTGGTGCTACAGGTCAATTTAACTTTAGTGTTGATGAAGCTTATTTAATCGAAAATGGCAAAATCACTAAACCACTAAAGGGAGCAATTTTGATTGGGGAAGCGAAGGAAATTATGAACAAAATTTCTATGTGTTCCCAAGATTTGGAAATTGCACCAGGTTTTTGTGGCTCCGTGAGTGGAAGTATTTACACCACAGTCGGACAACCCCACATCAAAGTTGATTCTATTACCGTCGGTGGACGATAAGAAATTTAGATTTTGGACTTCGACTCCGCTCAGTCGGACGATTTTGGATTTTGGATTGTAATATTCAAAATCCAAAATCCAAAATGCTCAAGCTCCCGGATAATTCCGTAGGTTCAATATGAAATCTAAAAAAACAAATTGTTTGACTGTTGCTTAAGTCAGAATTATTCGAGAGGAATATAAGCAATAAAATCCAAAATCTAATCTTCAAAATAGAATCGCTTCCAATCCAAAATCTAAAATCTAAAATCTAAAATTGACTATGCCAAATATCAATGAAATTGCAAATTCTGCCAAGGATAATGCTGATAAGCTTGGCATTAAAAAATTCGACATTTATGGCTCAACAGTAGATGATACGAGCGTGCAGGTAGACCAAGGTGAGCCGAAACAAGTCAAAGCATCAAATCGCTCTGGTGTTACTGTTCGTGTCTGGAACGAAGAAAATACAATGGGTATCACCAGCACCACAGATGTAGACCCCAAAGGATTAGAATTAGCTTTGAAAACTGCTTATGAAGCTAGTTTTTTTGGTGTTAAAGAAAATGTTCCTGATTTTAGTCCCGAAGCTACTGCTCCGATTGCAAATAAAGCCCAAGATAAGACACCCCAAGCACCTGTTGCTGAACTTATAGAACGATTGTTGGTAGCCGAAAAAGAATTACTGGCAGCCCATCCAGCAATTAAAGGTGTACCTTATAATGGTTTATCCCAAAGAGATATTGACAGATTCTATCTAAATAGCGAGGGCGCAGTCAGAACTGAATCTCACTCCTTAACATCAGTTTATCTTTATAGCAAAACTGAAGAAGACGGAAAAAAACCTCGCAGTGCAGGTGCTTTTAGAATCAACCAAAGTTTAAATAATTTAGACATCAATGGTTGCATTAAAGAAACTGCCGATAAAACTATCAGCCACTTGAACTATGAAAAAATCAAGACTGGTAAATATCGAGTTGTTTTTTCACCGGAAGCTTTTTTAAGTCTGTTGGGTGCTTTTTCTAATTTGTTTAACGCCCAAAGTATTTTGGATAATCAAAGCCTATCTACTCCCGATGATTTAGGTAAAGAGATTGCTTCCCCTCTGCTTTCAGTTTATGACGATGCACTGCACCCAGCTAATGTAGGAGCAGAAACTTTTGATGGTGAGGGAACACCAACTCGTCAGATTTCGTTGATTGAAAATGGTGTTTTAAAAAGCTTTTTGCATAGTGCAGGGACTGCTAAAAGGTTGAATGCCCAACCCACAGGTAATGCCAGTATTGGGGCAAAAGTCAGCGTTAGTCCGAATTTCTATCACGTTTTTACAACAGCAACTTCTGAAGAAGAGTTGAGTTTAGAAACTGCGGAAAATG
Organism: Nostoc sp. UHCC 0252; assembly: GCF_034931145.1. Classification (NCBI taxonomy): domain Bacteria; kingdom Bacillati; phylum Cyanobacteriota; class Cyanophyceae; order Nostocales; family Nostocaceae; genus Nostoc; species Nostoc sp. UHCC 0252. The sequence continues at coordinate 50,309 of NZ_JAYGHE010000046.1, forward strand.
TGATTCTTATCGATGATTTACAAGCTCTCCATGCTGGAGTTAAATCCTTGCAAGGTTCCTTTTCTTTGCCGTTTGATGGTTGGCTAATTAATAAGGGTGTGAAGACAAGTATTGAGTCAGCAACTGTAGCTGGTGATTTCTTGGAACTCTTAAAGGCAATTATTTATGTCGAAAAGGAAGCAGAGTTAACACCAGGGGGAGTTTGCCCGAAAATCTGGGTTAATGAACTGTCAATTACTGGTGAATAAAGCTTGAAAAGTGCAGAGTTAGGAGTTGAACATAACTCTTAACTCATCACTTTAAAATCATGATTCACCATTAGTATTCACCACCAACGCTAATGGCAGTATTAAATACGTCAGCGCCGCTTAAATCAATATTAGCCATAACTGCGCCATCTACGTCAGTATTATATAGATGAGCATTACTCAAATCAACGTTGGTGAGATTAGCATTATTTAGGCTAGTACCACTGACAAAGGCATCTGTGAGATTAGCAGACTTTAAATTTGCACCTGTTAAATCAGCGCCTTCTAAGTTAGCATTTTCGAGGTTAGCCCCTTTTAAATTTGCATTTCTCAGGTCAACACCTATCAGGTGAGCGCCTTTGAGGTTTGCTCCTGTTAAATTACATCCGAAACATTCTCTAGTTTCCAGCAAGCGCCGGACAGAGGCGGAGTTTTCTGCTTTGACGGAAAGGGGAGCAGCTAAAGATAGCGTGCTGAGTATGGCTGCTGCCGTCAAAAAAATTCGTTTCATATTTACCTCCGACACTTCTAAAAGTCATTAAATTCTTGACTTCTACGATACAAGTGTGCCCAAATTTCAGAATTATGTCCTCATGCGATCGGAGGAACATATAATATCTATGTGATTAGGTATCCTTCTGTTATCTAGTCCGATGGGACTAAAATTACAAGATTGTGAGTAAGAATTTTAAGTATGTAGAGACGCAATATATTGCGTCTTTACTCACATAGAAACGCCTCATCATCTTAATTCAAAGGTCTTTTGACTTTTGTAGTCATCTTAAAAATATCAGTTAAGTCTTGCCACTGCCTAATAAGTACAGCAGAGCCATACGAACGGCGATACCGCTAGTAACTTGCGATTGAATAAGACTAAATTCTGGGTCGTCCATCAATTCAGAACTAATTTCAACACCACGATTAACAGGGCCTGGATGCAAAACTTTTACATTAGGTTTACAAAGTTGCAACTTTGTGCGTGTAATACCAAATAGATGATGATATTCTCGCAAACTTGGCAGTAAATGAGCCGTCATGCGTTCCTTTTGTAGGCGTAGAGTCATCACAAAATCGGCATCTTGTAAAGCTGGTTCTAGCTGCCAGTGCAGAAAAAGTTGGGAAGTCGAGGAATAACTTTTAACTTGTGCCTCTTCAGAAATATACTCAGCAAATAATTTAGGTAACAAAGTGGGTGGTGCTGCGAGATGCACTTCGGCACCACTGGCAATTAAACTCCAAATATTCGATCGCGCCACGCGAGAATGAAGAATATCCCCAACAATGGCAATCTTCTTTCCCTTTAAAAGTTCCAGTCGGGGACTGGCTGGATCAATTAGAGTACAAATGGTAAATAAATCTAGCAGTGCTTGGGAAGGATGCTCATGTTGACCATCACCAGCATTGAGGACACTAACTTTTACACCTAAACGATCCATTTCAGCCGCGATCGCATTCGGTACTCCTGCCTCTCGATGGCGGACTACCATAATATCAGTTCCCATTGCCAAATAGGTCTTTGCCGTGTCGAGAATTGTCTCTCCCTTAGTCATAGAAGATGTGGCTGCTGCAAAGTTCAGCGTATCTGCACTTAAGCGTTTCGCCGCGAGTTCAAAACTACTGCGAGTCCGGGTAGAAGATTCAAAAAATAAATTCGCTACCACCTGTCCCTGCAAGGTTGGTACTTTCTTCGTCCGCCGCGATAGCACCTCTTGAAAAGAAGCCGCAGTTTGCAAAACTGTATCGTATTCAGTGGTAGTGAAGTCAGCTAAAGAAAGAATGTGATGACGATTCCAGGTTGTAGTAGGCATATTTCGGGAGTGGGGAGTGAAGAAGAAGCAAGGGAGCAGGGAGCAGGGAGCAAGGGAGAAGAATTTTCCCCCCTGCCCCTCTGCCTCTTTTCAATGCCCAATGCCCATTTCTTTCAAGTTGGTAAATGGAAAACGTTTAAAGCTAGAGAAATTAGGCTGAGGAACGTTAAAAAGCCAATTGTATCTAGCATTGTAGTCACTAATGGGCCACTAACCAAAGCCGGGTCAAGCTTCAGCCTAGTCAAAGCCATTGGCAGTAAAGTGCCGAGTGTAACAGCCACAATTGTGTTAGTTGCCATTACCATTCCGGCAATTAAAGCCACCCATCGTTCTTGGGGTCGCGCCCAAATTAAGGAAAGTAGCATCATCGTTATGGCTAAAGCTACGGCTGTGCCTAAACCTGCTAGAAGTTCTTTGCGAAGAATTTTTAAGGTATCTTTGGGTGTTACCTCTCCCACTCCCAAGCCGCGAATTGTTACTGTTAATGATTGAATACCGACAGTACCACCAGTGTTAGAAAAAATCGGCATGATGACTGCTAAGACTGGCACTGCGGCAATTACAGATTGAAAAGGCGCGATCGCACTGGCTGCACCAATATACATTGCCATAATGCCCAACAACCAAGGCAAACGGTTGCGGATGGTGAGTAAGGGAGAAGACAAAGCTGCTTCATCACCACTTACACCCGCCAGTTTTTGGATATCTTCTGTGGCTTCCTCCTCCAAAATATCCATGACATCATCAATGGTGACGATGCCAACCAATCGGTCTTCCCGATCAACCACGGGGATAGCAATTAAGTCGTAGCGCTGCATGATTCGCGCCACTTCTTCTTGAGGGGTTTCAGTTGTCACCTTAATGACGCGATCGCTAGAAATATCTTTGATGAAAACATCGGGAAAGGTAAACAACAACTGGCGCAGTGAAACTACTCTTACTAATGTCCGGTTGTCGTCTGTGACGTAGGCGTAGTAAATCGACTCTTTATCTTCGTCCTGACGGCGGATTTTACTTAAGGCTTCACCGACAGTCAATCCTTGCCGTAATCGCACATATTCGGTTGTCATCACCCGCCCAGCCGTACCTTCTGGATAGCCGAGAATCGTTGCTGTTGCTTGCCTTTGTTCTGGACTGAGTTCTTGTAATAGCCGTTTGATTACCCCAGCCGGTAGTTCATCAAACAATTCTGCCCGTTCGTCGGGACTCATTGCTTCTACAAGTTGCACTACCTGGACATCATGCAGAGAATTAATTAATTCTTCTTGCACCTCTGTTGGCAGATATTCAAATACATCAATTGCCTGAGCTTTGTTGAGTAAACGGAATGCGATCGCGCGTTCTTTCTCAGGCAATTGTGTAATGTAATCTCCTACATCCACAGGTTGCAAGCGATTTAAATCCCATTTCAACTGATTTAAATCTGTAGTATCAGTCAGCAAATCACGAATATCTTGTGTGAGCATGAGTATATCTCCTAAGTCTCCCCCGCGCTGGGAGACTGACTCGCCAGCTCAGAGGAGGTTGATACTGCCATCTGGTGGACTATTGCCCATAAAATTTCAACAATTCAATATCGATATCTAAGTTAAGGCATCGCTAGTCATCATCCTAACCCGGAATAGCGCTCTGCGGGAGATACTGAATATTAGCATTCAGCTTCTGCGATATTTTTAACCATTGAGTGATTTAATTACCCTGGTTTTCAGGTCATTTTCGTCTAATTTAAAGTAGATTTTACTACTCTCACAAGCTATGTGTCTTACCAATTAATGAGTTTACTCGCAAACTTTATATAGTTAAAATATTTACAAAATCAATAAATAGTATTTAGTATCAAGCAACTTCATGCATAGTCACCTGAACGACGGAGAATCACCATGATTGCAACAGCGTTGTCACGCCAGCGTAACGCACCGCAATTCTTTGGTGGATGAAGTTTTTCCGACTTGTGTGTACACCGGAGGCATCTCAGGTGGGAGATTAGGCTCTCGCTGTACACCGCAGACGAGATGAGCAAATTCGTCTAACTCTGTGTGATTTAAATGTTTTATTTGAGCGATTTCTGATTACTGATATTATTTATAGTTTCATTATGAGAGTAAAGTTCATCATAAACAACTTCTTCGAGTTTCGGTTCAACCACTGTCAAGTGTTGCTCTAAAATTGCCAAATTACGAATATTGGACTTATAGAAAGCATCAAACAAATCACCGACAAAAGGCACAGTACCAACAACTGTTTCCAAACCAACATTAAAAATCATTTTGGTTAAGTCTTGACGTGGAATGCCGAAGCGGGTAGCTAAAAATATGATGTAAGCTGAAAACGCTGTACTGATTAAATCACCAACACCCGGAACTAAACCGATAATTGGGTCTATTCCAATGTGAAAACCTGTTAGAGGGATACGTATTGATGTATCCATCAAACGGCTGAGTTTGCGGATGCGATTTAGAGTAGCAAGGCGTTTTGCAGTGTCCATAATTTACGATTTTACACTACTCTTAAGTTGCACTATTTTTAGTTCTTTGTCTTGTACCGTTAGAAATAACAACTATGAATAAAAATTCTAACTAAGCTAACGCGCCTACATATTGCACTATTTTCCGTGTAGAACGTTATTAGTCATTTGTGTTTACCAAGGACAAAGGACAACCTCACCTGTTCGCTCTGGCTTTGCTGCAATTTGCCGCATAATATCCTAAACTTAACGATCGCCTGCTCGATCTGATTGAGGAAGGTGTTGATGCGACTGTGCGGATTGGACTGAGCAACGAGTAATCGCAGTTTAATCATGCACCACTAGTATCTATGGTACGCCCCATAACACCCAGCAGAACTATTGCAGCATCGCTGTGTCAACTTTATCTATCTACAGATAGGGCGAGAAGCTAACTGGAAGTTTGAACAAATATCATATTTTAGTTTGCGATCGCGGTCATTTTCTAATCTACGACTAAAAATTACCTGTATTTCTGACTGTGTTAAACCCGTTTGGCAGAGGGCAAATAAATATATTTTCTTCTTCCTGCCTCCAGCAATAACTGCCCTCTGCCTTTCTTCAGTAATTTTTAGAGATTTTCTCGTGTCCGTTTTGCTTCTATTAGTTTTTCCAGTTCACCAATTTCATCTATGGTATAAAACTTCGGGTTAGGTTCAGCATTAATTTTATCCATTAGAGCGTGAAAAGCTTCTGTATCATTACGATTCTCTAATAAATAACGTTTTAACTCTACTTTGCTCATTGCTGCAAACTGAGGCTTATTCATTCGTCGTATCTCCATTCACCATTAGAGTTAATTACAATACCTGTTTCATCTCCAGCCAAGATATATATGTCTCCTGTTCGTTCATCTAATCTCACTATAAAGATAGGTAGTAGAAACGTTGTGAGGTTTTGGCAGAGGATAAAACAAGTCAAATTTTGTTTGGGTGTAGGATACCTCATCAAGGTTGACTTACCTTTTTGATTGCCGCATCACACCACATCCTGACAGCTTCTTCCATTGCCTCACTGTGACCTATTTCTAACTCAAGAGCTAGATGTTTGAAATTTTTAACTAAATCCTTGGGCAGATAGGCAGCACTCTGGGTGTAATCGCTGTGGGTGCGTTTGTTAATTCGAGTTTCCATGATAAAAAAGTTAATCTGCTGTTATGCTAGCATACTAGCTCATATCCCCCAGATTGCACTCCATAGCACGTAATTCTGACCACGCCGAAATAAAATCGCTAAAATTCAGTACCCAGAAGTCTACTAACACGAGATAATAATAAACTCACACTACCTTTAGCTGTTGTCCCATCAACCATTACAGAACTTGTTCTGGCTTGGTTTAGAGTCACAGGGTCAAATTTTGCAAGTTGTTCTGAACCAAGCCATGAAAACATCTACCAAATTGCTAACTCGCCTGGACTATTACTACCAGCAAATCAAAACGATTATCCTGACTCGCCAGAATCCGATTACCGGTTTACTACCTGCGAGTACAGCGATTACAGCCCACGGCGATTATACAGATGCTTGGGTGCGAGACAACGTTTACAGCATTTTGGCAGTTTGGGGTTTAGGACTTGCATACCGCAAGATTGACGATGATAAGGGACGCACCTATGAACTAGAACACAGTGTCATCAAACTGATGCGCGGGTTGCTCTTTGCAATGATGCGACAGGCTCATAAAGTAGAGACATTTAAACATACTCAGTCGCTACTAGATGGACTGCACGCCAAATACAATACTGCAACTGGTGACATTGTTGTTGGTGATGACGAATGGGGACATTTGCAACTTGATGCCACATCTATATTTTTACTGATGTTGGGGCAAATGACGGCAGCCGGATTGCAAATAATTTATAGCATTGATGAAGTGAATTTCGTCCAAAACTTGGTTTACTACATTGGACGAGCTTACCGCACACCAGATTACGGCATTTGGGAACGTGGTAATAAAATTAATCGTGGTAGTGCTGAGTTAAATGCCAGTTCCGTAGGTATGGCAAAAGCTGCTTTAGAAGCTATCAATGGACTGGATTTGTTTGGTGTGCATGGTAGTCAAGCATCAGTGATTCATGTGCTACCAGATGAAATTGCCCGCGCCCGGATTACCTTAGAATCGCTATTACCGAGAGAATCTGGTTCTAAAGAAATTGATGCGGCGCTGTTGAGTATTATTAGTTATCCTGCCTTTGCAGTAGAAGATTTGGAGTTACGCGATCGCACTTTAAACGATATTATCAACAAACTCGCAGGTAAATACGGCTGCAAACGCTTTCTACGTGATGGACACCAAACCGTTTTAGAAGATAGTCATCGTTTACACTACGAACCGTGGGAACTCAAGCAATTTGAGCATATTGAATGCGAATGGCCGTTATTTTTCACTTATTTAGTTCTAGATGGATTATTTCGCGGCGAGCAAGAACAAGTTAAAAAATACCAAAATCTTTTAGAATCATTACTCATAGAACAAAATGGTTTACGTTTACTGCCAGAACTTTATTATGTTCCAGCCGAAAACATAGAAGCAGAAAAGTTAGTACCCCAAACGCAACCACGTTTGCCCAATGAAAATGTTCCCTTGGTGTGGGCGCAGAGTTTATATTTTCTCGGTCAAATGTTGAGTGAAGGGTTACTAGCTGTTGGTGATATCGACCCTTTAGGAAGACATTTATGTGTGGGAAAACAGCGCGAATCATTGGTACAAATTGCCTTGCTTGCTGAAGATGAAGATTTACAGAAGAAACTAGAAGTTCACGGAATTGAAGCACAAACGCCTACCCAAGTAGAACCGATTCAAGTGAGAAAAGCTGGAGAATTTTCAGCTATTTATACCCAAATTGGACGTAACGATAAACTTGGTTTAACTGGGCGGCCAGTGCGACGGCTGCGGAGTTTGACAACATCTAGAATCTTTCGGATTAGCGGTGAAACAATTGTATTTTTGCCTTCATTCTCAGACTCTAAACAGTTTTACTTAACTCTTGATTACCATTTTCTGCTAGATCAAATTAGAAGCGAACTAGCTTACATTCAAAAATATTGGAGCGATTTAGGTCGTCCTACCTTGACTTTAATGTTGACGCACACCATGTTAGAAGCAGGTTCGGAAGCATTACTGGAATTAATGCAAGAACTAAAAGATGGTGTTTGTAACGGTGTGCGGGTGAAATTAGGGCGGCTAAATCAGCTAATGCTAACAGCCGGAATCCAAAGAATTGATTTTCTGCCCAATGCAGAATTTTCGCGATCGCCAGTGAAAAATTCTAGCCCACGTTGCTATTACCTAGCTTATCATCCTGGGAAAAACTGGCGCTTAGGACATACCCAAGAATTTCAAATGGAGTGTGAAACCAACTTAGGGTTATTACTTTCTTATCTGCGCTCATCAGAGAATATCTACGAGCAAATTGAGTTATTGCAAACTTTAACTCGCTTGCAAGGAATGAAATTTGATACAGGGTATGGCGGCCCAGGATATCCTGTCACCGTAGCCGATTTACTAGATGAAGTTTACACCAAAGCTGGAGATTTAGGTATTTGGGCAGTAGTGCGCCGGGCTGCGGGGTTACGGCAAATGGTTGATATTAGCCTATCAGATGCAGTAACAAGTATTTTGGTGCGGGGTAAGCAAATTGCTGTGGGTAAAGCTTACAGTGAAGCGTCCTTGATTAGCGTACCCATGCCTCACGATGAGATTGCCGATAAAATTAATCATTTTTGTCGTGAAGATATCCGCGATCGCGTCTTAACACAAGAGATTTTAATCTATGTTGGTATCTTAATTCGCTCAGAACCAGAACTATTTCAGGGACTACTAACGCTGAGAGTCGGCTATCTCATCTTACTAATCACCAGCGAACTAGCGCGGGAATTGCATGTTACTCAAGATGAAGCTTACGATCGCTTAATGCAACTTTCACCCTTTGAGGTGAAAACGCGCTTGCGTCAGGTATTAACTGGATATACTGGCATGAGTAACTTGTTACGCCAGCAAGAATCACTACACGTTAAGCAAAAAGAAAGTGATATTGCTTGGGTGGTGTCACCAGGAATCGCCGAAGGGATAGAAGTTCCGCCGGGAGGCTGGCGACGGTTTCGCCAAGCCGAGGGCGCGACAGGGCGCGTACCAAAGGAATTTTTTAAGCAAGTTTGGCTATTAATGCAACATTGCAAGGGCCTAGTAATTGGCGATAAACTAGAGCGGCGCAATCGTTTAGATAGTGAAATAATGTTGTCGGAAATGACAGCCGGGGAAAGAAATTTTGCTCTCTTGGTTGAGCATTTGCTGAATAAAATCGAAGCACCAGAATACCGCCAAGTTAATATTGAAGCATTAATCGAATTAGGTGCGATCGCAGCGAATAATCCCAAGCTACAAATCGAAGAGTATATCGTGTTGGATGTGTTGATTGGACATGCAGTGCGATTGGCGTGGCTAGAAAATCATAGTCAACGCAGCGATCGCTATGATGAGGATAAAGCGAGTGCGTGGCGATCGTTTTACAATACTTCTCCTAGAGATTGCGCTAGTTATATTTTGAAGGCGTTTAGGTTCTTGACGGAGTTTGTGAAAGATTTTTAAACGCAGACAATGACTTATAACTCTCAAACATCAGCATCATCAACTCAAGGTTGGCATGGCAAACTTAATTTAGTTTATGCCGATCGCCAGGGTAAAACCCAATTAATTTACAATCACCAGCAAGCGCCCCTGAAGGTACAACGCCCATTTTATCCAGAAGGTGAAATTTGTCATAGCGTCATTTTACACACGGCTGGGGGAGTAGTAGGAGGCGATCGCCTATCCTCTAACATCCACCTCCAACCCCAAGCCCAAACCTTAATCACCACGGCTGCTGCAAGCAAAATATACCGCAGCAATGGCTTACAAGCTAGACAAACCATCCAGATGCAGGTTGACGCTGGTGCTTGTTTAGAATGGTTGCCGCAAGAGACAATTTTATTTAACGACGCGATTTATCGGCAAGATTTACGGGTAGAATTAGCAACCGGGGGCAGTTGGTTAGGCTGGGAAATTACCCGATTTGGTCGCACTGCTAGAGGAGAAAAATTCTTGCAAGGAGAATGGCGATCGCATACGGGAATTTGGCAACAAGGTGTTCCTTTATGGATTGATCAGCAATGGTTACGGGGTAGCGAAGAAACTTTTCACAGTCCCCACGGCTTGGCCGGAAAACCAATCGTAGGTAGTCTAGTTTGGATTGGTGGTGCAGTTTCAGCAGAGATTGTCGAAAAAACGCGAAATTTATGGAATGGGGAAGGAGAAGCGGGTGTTAGCCGTTTACAACATGGATTATTGTGTCGATATCGCGGTGCTTCTACATCTGAAGTGAGAAACTGGTTTATTGATGTTTGGCAGCTGCTGCGAGTTTCTTTCTTGAATCGTGGTAATTGTATACCAAGAGTGTGGCAGGTTTGAACAAACCACAGAGGAGGAGGTATTAATGCAACTTACGCCGCAGGAAAAAGATAAGCTATTAATTTTTACAGCTGCTTTATTAGCAGAAAGACGGAAAGGAAGGGGTTTAAAACTGAATTATCCCGAAGCGATCGCTTATATTTCTGCTGCTATTTTAGAAGGTGCAAGAGATGGGCAAACTGTAGCTGAATTAATGAGTTATGGTACAACTCTATTGACGCGGGATGATGTCATGGAAGGAATACCAGAAATGGTGCATGATGTGCAAGTAGAAGCTACTTTTCCTGATGGCACAAAGTTAGTAACAGTACATAATCCAATTCGTTAATTTTTGAATTTATTATGATTCCTGGGGAAATTATCACACCAGAAGGTGAAATTGAACTAAATGTTGGTCGTCCAACTGTAAAATTGCAAGTGTCAAATACAGGCGATCGCCCCATACAAGTTGGTTCCCACTATCACTTTTATGAAGTTAACACCGCCTTAAATTTTGACAGAGAACAAGCGCGAGGAATGCGCCTCGATATTCCCGCCGGAACCGCAGTTCGCTTTGAACCAGGCGATGAGAAAGAAGTGACTTTAGTCCCCTTAGTTGGTAGCCGCCAAGTTTATGGATTTAATAGCAGAGTTAATGGCAGTCTTTAAGAAGAAATTTTTAAACGCAGAGGGGCGCGAAGATAAACGCAAAGGTACGCGGAGTTAGAGTTTATTGGCTACACGTTTGATGCCGTCTTTGAGGTGAAGGACATTAAAGTTGAGGAGAAGACCGAGTTTACAATTAGTGAGTTTAAGGTAAGTTAAAAGCTGTACTGAGTGAATTGGTTTGATAGATTCCACAGATTTAATTTCAATAATTACTTTATTTTCTACTATTAAATCTAATCGATAAACACAATCTAATTCTACTTTTTCATACACTAACGGTAATGGAACTTGCTTACCTACATAAAATCCTCTCTTCTTCAATTCATAACACAAACACTCCTCATACGCTGACTCTAATAAACCTGGCCCCAATGCCGTATGCACTCGCATCCCACAGCCAATTATCAGCCCACTCAAATCATTCTCATCCATACTCCGCGTACCTTTGCGCTTACCTTTGCGCCCCTTTGCGTTTAAACTCAATCATAACCTCAGTCTCAAGGAATGTATTATGTCTTACAGAATGGATCGCCGTGCCTACGCAGAAACTTATGGCCCAACAGTAGGCGATCGCATCCGACTTGCAGACACAGAATTATTTATTGAAGTTGAACAAGATTTCACCACCTACGGCGATGAAGTAAAATTCGGCGGCGGTAAAGTCATCAGAGACGGAATGGGACAATCCCCAATTTCTAACGCCGATGGTGCTGTAGATTTAGTAATTACTAATGCCTTAATTCTCGATTGGTGGGGTATTGTCAAAGCAGATATTGGCATTAAAGATGGCAAGATTTTCAAAATTGGTAAAGCCGGAAATCCTTATATTCAGGACAATGTAGATATTATTATCGGCCCTGGAACCGAAGCCTTAGCCGGTGAAGGAATGATTCTCACTGCTGGCGGTATTGATGCCCATATTCATTTTATCTGTCCCCAACAAATTGAAGTTGCGATCGCTTCTGGTATTACCACCATGCTTGGCGGCGGTACTGGCCCTGCTACGGGTACAAATGCCACTACCTGCACCCCCGGCCCTTGGAATATTTACCGAATGCTGCAAGCTGCTGATGCTTTTCCCATCAACTTAGGATTTATGGGCAAAGGGAACGCCAGTCAACCCCAAGGACTTGTAGAACAAGTAGCCGCCGGTGCAATGGGGTTAAAACTTCATGAAGACTGGGGAACTACACCCGCAGCAATTGATACTTGCCTCAGCGTTGCTGATGAATATGATGTGCAAGTAGCAATTCATACTGATACGCTGAACGAAGCCGGATTTGTCGAAGATACGATCGCTGCGTTCAAGAACCGTACTATCCACACCTACCACACCGAAGGCGCAGGCGGCGGACATGCACCAGATATCATCAAAGTTTGCGGCCAAGCCAACGTTTTGCCATCTTCCACTAACCCCACACGTCCTTACACCCTCAACACCTTAGACGAACACTTGGATATGTTGATGGTATGCCATCACCTTGATCCTGCGATCGCTGAAGATGTCGCTTTTGCCGAATCTCGCATCCGCCGAGAAACCATTGCCGCCGAAGACATTTTGCACGACTTAGGCGCATTTAGCATGATTTCTTCCGATTCCCAGGCGATGGGAAGAGTAGGCGAAGTGATAATTCGCACTTGGCAGACATCTCACAAAATGAAGGTGCAACGGGGAAGTCTTAATCCAGAAGGGACTGAGCAGAAAGCAGACAATTTTAGGGCAAAAAGATATGTTGCTAAGTATACGATTAACCCTGCGATCGCTCACGGAATTGCTGAATATGTGGGTTCAGTGGAAGAGGGAAAATTAGCAGATTTATGTTTGTGGTGTCCGGCGTTTTTTGGCGTGAAACCAGAAATAGTGATTAAAGGCGGAATGATTGCATGGGCGCAAATGGGCGATGCTAACGCCAGTATTCCCACACCGCAACCAGTGTATATGCGGCCGATGTTTGGTAGTTTTGCAGGTGCGCGTCATGCCACATCATTAACTTTTGTTTCCCAAGCAGCTTTAGAGAAAGAAATTTCCAGCCAGCTAGGTTTACAAAAGTCAGCAGTTGCAGTTTCTGGGACACGCCAATTGAGTAAGCGTGATATGAAGCTGAATGATGCATTACCTCACATTGAAGTTGATCCAGAAACATACCAAGTCAGGGCAGATGGAGAGTTGTTGATTTGTGAACCTGCGACAGTTTTACCAATGGCACAGAGGTACTTTTTGTTTTAATTCATGACCGAGCAACTTACTGATTACGATAGTCCTTGGAAAGAAGTTATTGAGCTATATTTTCCCCGATTTCTAGAATTCTTTTTCACGCAAGCTTATGCCGAAATTGACTGGACGCGACCTTATGAATTTCTGGACACAGAACTTCAACAGCTAGAACCGGATGCAGAAATTGGACGGCGTTTGGTTGATAAAGTTGCAAAAGTTTGGCTACTGGATGGAGAGGAAGCTTGGGTATTGGTTCATGTGGAAGTCCAAGGGCAATATGACAGCCAATTTGCCGAACGGATGTACACATATAATTACCGTTTGTTTGACCGCCATAAAAAGCGAGTCATTAGTCTAGCAGTTTTAGCAGATGAACAAGCGAATTGGCGACCTTCTAGCTACAGCTATCAGCTGGGCGGATGTCGCGTCAGTTTAGAGTTTCCTGTGGCGAAACTGTTGGACTATGAGCAAGGGTGGGAAACCCTAGAGCAAACAACCAACCCCTTTGGTGTAATTGTGATGGCGCATCTCAAAACCAAGGCAACAAAACGAAACCCACAAAATCGGCTACAGTGGAAACTAAGCCTAGTCAGACGGTTGTACGAACGGGGATATAGCCGGGAAGATATTCGGGAGTTATTTCGGTTTATCGACTGGATAATGGTTTTGCCAAAAGAGTTGGCACTTAGTTTTAAAACAGAAGTAAGAAGTTACGAGGAGGCAGATAGAATGCGGTACGTAACTAGTATTGAAAGGCTAGCAAAAGAAGAAGGAATTGTTGAAAATGCGAGAGAAAGCATCATTACAGTCCTAGAAACGCGGTTTGGAGAAGTGCCAAGCTCCATTCTCGAAGTTATCAATCGGATAGAAGAACCATCTGTGCTAAAAATGCTTTTCAAAAGTGCGATCGCAATTCCTTCCACAGCAGAATTTCAGCCAGTTTTAGATAGTCTCACCTCTGAGAAATAAGCGTGGGCATAGAGCGGCTGATTACCAGATATCGCTCTTAAAGATGAGAGTAATATTGCCCTCATCGGTTTTCTGTCTTGAGGTTACGATCAAATAGTTAAACATTGTATTTGATGTAGAAAATCATGCTACCTTTCAAGAAAAAAATTGTGACTGACGAAGCCATGCGTCCGGTAGCGGTGTTAATTGATTATCAGGACTGGCAGGAAATTGAGAAGATATTAGAAGCTCATCAATTACAACAAAAACAAGAGTTTAATTTAAACGAGTATGCAGGTGTAATTCAACTAACTCAAGATCCTTTAGAATATCAGCAGCAAATTAGGGATGAGTGGTGTTAACACAACCTTTAATTTTGATAGATACAAATTAATACTCAGTCATTGCAAATTTTGTGATGTGGGGTATTCTATATCTGGCTTTGTTTTAAAAATAACATTATCGAAATATACAGCAGCCCCATCATCCTTGCCTCGTAATGAGATAACTCCAATTTTTCCAGAAGCATAAGAGTCATCTTCAAATATCCCGACTCTTTGGCTATTAATCCATCCAATTACTTTTTTTACATTGCAAACAATTCTTAATCGATTTATATTATTACCTTGGTTGATGCTAGTAGAATGTTGCCAGCCCACTTTATCTTCCCATTTGTTACTGTCTATAAGCTTTCCCATCGAAAACTCCCCATTACCTTTAATTAGCAAATAATAAAAATTATGCTTTACACTAGATTTACTTGTATTGCTAGTTCGGGCAACTATACCGAATCCTGAATCATCAGTCCCATTGACTTTTTTAATATCAACTGAAAAATCCAAGTCTTTGAATCTCTGATTTTTATCACCCCAAATAGACAGTTTAAAATTATTATTTTTAATTTCAGGATGGAATAAACCTCCATTTTTTATACTTACTAATGCATCTTTATTCCACTTTTTGGATGGATCTTTAAAATCATCGGCAAGTACAATATTTGGAAAAAAGTCTATATTTTGTTGAAAATGAACGGTTATTAAGCCAGTTATAAATAGTATGCAAGGTATGGCAATAGCAATTAGATAAACTTTACCTAAATAAGAATATTGTTCTATACGTTTGAGAGATTGAATTAATCCTATAGC
>NZ_JAYGHE010000047.1:0-20227 GCF_034931145.1 Nostoc sp. UHCC 0252
ATTAGGGATTGAAACTTTTGCTGCTTTGAGTAGCGCTAATCTTCCCAATTATTGCAATTCATCAAAATCCCTATTAGGGATTGAAACGTAATTACCGCACGAGATAAGAAAGCAATACTTCCATTGCAATTCATCAAAATCCCTATTAGGGATTGAAACGATGTATCTCAGCTTCAAAAACTACATATCTTCACATTGCAATTCATCAAAATCCCTATTAGGGATTGAAACATTCTCTGTGCAATATCTTCCACAAGTGCAGCAGATTGCAATTCATCAAAATCCCTATTAGGGATTGAAACGGTAAAGCTCAGTTTCGCAAACTTGTATCTAGGGTATTGCAATTCATCAAAATCCCTATTAGGGATTGAAACCTAAGCCCAAAAGTTATCTAAACTTAAATCTGCGTGAAATTGCAATTCATCAAAATCCCTATTAGGGATTGAAACGAGCCACGCAAAAGCTTAGATGAACTTGAAGAGGAAATTGCAATTCATCAAAATCCCTATTAGGGATTGAAACGCCGCGACTCAATAACCAAGTAATGGTGTGGAAGATTGCAATTCATCAAAATCCCTATTAGGGATTGAAACGTGCGAGTGCCATTCGCATACTTAACCAGACAATAAGGCGATTGCAATTCATCAAAATCCCTATTAGGGATTGAAACTTGTTCGATCTCTTCGGGCGGGAATATTTTTAACCTATTGCAATTCATCAAAATCCCTATTAGGGATTGAAACTTTTTGTATTTTGCTTTTCAATGCTTTATATTTTCATTGCAATTCATCAAAATCCCTATTAGGGATTGAAACTTAAAGATTCTTCTGACCCCGACAATACAATTTGAATTGCAATTCATCAAAATCCCTATTAGGGATTGAAACGAGCAACCCAATGGGCCCTCAACTGATACTTGGAATTGCAATTCATCAAAATCCCTATTAGGGATTGAAACTGAGTGAATCGTGCAATCTGCCGTTCTTTCTACAAGATTGCAATTCATCAAAATCCCTATTAGGGATTGAAACCGAGAAATTGAATAGAAGCGCATAGAACTTTTGAATAATTGCAATTCATCAAAATCCCTATTAGGGATTGAAACAACGCCAACCCAAACAGAAAAGCAATTACATTTTTATTGCAATTCATCAAAATCCCTATTAGGGATTGAAACTGATTCTGAATCCCAATGGAAGCGTGACTAGAGTATTGCAATTCATCAAAATCCCTATTAGGGATTGAAACTTCTTAGTTTGGAGCGCTTGACCGAAAAAATCATATTGCAATTCATCAAAATCCCTATTAGGGATTGAAACTGAAGTAGAAGCTTCTCTATATCTACTTCTACTTAATTGCAATTCATCAAAATCCCTATTAGGGATTGAAACAGAAAGAAGACACGAAATACTTAAAACTTGTGGCGATTGCAATTCATCAAAATCCCTATTAGGGATTGAAACAGGAAAAATTGCCAGACGCGGCCGCAAGCCGAAAATATTGCAATTCATCAAAATCCCTATTAGGGATTGAAACAATTTAAGCGGGGGGACTTAGTAGAAGTTGTGGATTGCAATTCATCAAAATCCCTATTAGGGATTGAAACAAATTATTCGCTTTGAGGAGCAGTTTTTTTTGAGCATTGCAATTCATCAAAATCCCTATTAGGGATTGAAACTAAGCATAAAAAATCTTTCGGACTAAAATAATTCATTGCAATTCATCAAAATCCCTATTAGGGATTGAAACTTTGCGAATTCTCTTGCATTTAATAGAACTCCTGATTGCAATTCATCAAAATCCCTATTAGGGATTGAAACGTAATCTTCCAAGCTCATCAATAAATTGTCCCCAAAACATTGCAATTCATCAAAATCCCTATTAGGGATTGAAACATTTTGAATTGGATGCCACGAAAACCTCATTCCCTGCCAGATTGCAATTCATCAAAATCCCTATTAGGGATTGAAACGAATGCCTTCAGCGATCGCGTCCTGCTCCGAAATAATTGCAATTCATCAAAATCCCTATTAGGGATTGAAACCTATCAAGTGCCTGATTTAGATGGGATGGAAGAGATTGCAATTCATCAAAATCCCTATTAGGGATTGAAACGAGGATGGCAGCCCTGCGGGAATTAAAAATTGATAATATTGCAATTCATCAAAATCCCTATTAGGGATTGAAACCCAGCAGAAAGTATCCCTAGACGTGAACGCCACATTGCAATTCATCAAAATCCCTATTAGGGATTGAAACCTGCTTTTTTAATTGATATGTCAGCACTGGTAAAATTGCAATTCATCAAAATCCCTATTAGGGATTGAAACTTATTCTCTATAGCCCAGTCAATATGTGCATTAAAATTGCAATTCATCAAAATCCCTATTAGGGATTGAAACTTGTCTCCTGCAAGTTGTTGGTCGATCGCAGTGCGTTGGATTGCAATTCATCAAAATCCCTATTAGGGATTGAAACCTATAGTTTTGCCTTACAGCAAAATCAAGTGTTACCATTGCAATTCATCAAAATCCCTATTAGGGATTGAAACGCCGATGAATCGCCTACTGCTTTTTCGAAATTAACATTGCAATTCATCAAAATCCCTATTAGAGATTGATATCATGTCCGGCAAATTACTTGTAATATGTCATTGCGAGTGCAACGAAGTGGAATGAAGCAATCGCAAGGCTTTTGGGATTGCTTCTCTTCGTACCCTGCGGGAACGCCAAGGGTGGTACGCAATGACAATTATTTAACCGTACATGATATCAATGCCTTGTATAGCAATGGTTTTGCAAAAATAAGCAGTAATATATAAATTTCACCCCCCATGCCCCTTTAAGCCAAAGGCAGAAAAAACCGAAAAGTACTACCAACTCCCAACTCGCTTTCTACCTGAATCTGACCGCCTTGTAGTTCAATTAAACGACGGGAAATAGTTAAACCAATACCCGTACCTCCTGAATGGCGATCGCGCGATTGATCGGCTCGCCAGAAGCGTTCAAACACATGGGGCAAATTTTCTGGAGCGATACCAATGCCTGTATCTATAACTGCAATCCAGAGTTTAGATGCTTCAGTACCAACACGAATAGTAATTGAACCTTCGTTAGTGTAATGCACCGCATTACCAAGCAGATTAACCAAAACCTGCTCTGTACGGTCAATATCCGCCAATACCAGAGGCAGCACAGATGGGCATTGTAAGAGCAAAACTGGCCCATCTTCCAACAGTTGATCGGTGAATTTCTCCGCTAACGACTCTAACAACGGACGCAGATTTACCCGTTGGATATTAATTGGCAAATAACCAGCTTCTGCCTTAGATAGTTCTTGCAAATCGTTCACCAACCGCTCTAAGCGCCTAGTTTCTTTAGCTAAACGCCGATAAATTTCGGGAGACGCTTCAATTTCGCCATCAGCCAGTTCTTCTAAGTAGCCGCGTACAACTGTTAACGGTGTCCGTAATTCATGGGTCATGTCTCCAATTACCTCTCGCCGCCGCGCTTCTACTCCTTCTAAACTGGCTGCCATCCGGTTAAAACTAGCACCCAGTCTATTAAGTTCTGGAATGTCAGACATAGGTAGTCGTGCATCCATCTGACCAGCAGCAAATTTTTGGGTGATTTGTTCCATCTCCGTCAAGCGTTGCACAATTCGTCTAGACACCCAGTAACTCAATCCTCCAGCTGCGGTGCTACCAGCTAAGACTGACCAAATAGTGCTTCGCTGCCAAGCAAATTCAAATCCTGTAACCAATTTAGTACGAACATTGATTAAGTTGAACCCCTGATTTTCTAATCGTTCCAAATGCAAGATAAACAAGTGGGGGGAAGATATTTTGCTGATGCTTACCAGACTAGCTACCCCCACAATCATTACTACTAAATGGGAGAAAAATAGGCGCTCTCTTAGCCCCATCTTCATAACATTTGCGCTACCAGAGGATCTTCAAATTTATAGCCAACCCCAACAACAGTTTTAATAAAAGTAGGATTTGCCGAATCAGGCTCAATCTTTTTTCGTAACCGAGCTACATGAGTATCAACCACTCGTTCATCGCCAAAAAAGTTATCTCCCCAAAGTTTATCAATTAGTTGAGTGCGGTTCCAAACTCGACCAGGATGGCTGACAAAGGTGGTTAGTAAGTTAAATTCTAAGGTAGTTAAATCCAAAATCTCAGGTTGCTGAGAATCCATCTGCCGACTAGCAGTGCGCTGGTCTACATCAACAATAAAATGTTGAGTACGATTGACTTGATGTTGTCCCCCTTGGCGGAGGCTACGCCGCAATAATGCCCGTACTCTAGCTACCAACTCTCTGGGGCTAAAGGGTTTGACCATGTAATCGTCAGCACCAGTAGATAGACCAATCACGCGATCGATTTCTTCGCCTTTAGCGGTGAGCATTAATATGTAAGGATCTTTTACACCTGGTTTCTGGCGAATTCTGGCGCAAACTTCCAAACCATCCAAACCAGGAATCATTAAATCTAAAATGATTAAATCAGGTGGTTGCTCCTGAAACATCCGTAAAGCATTGATCCCATCACGGCTAATGCGACAAAAAAATCCTTCTTTTTCTAAAGATAATTGGATTAAATGAGCAATTTCTGGCTCATCTTCAACTATTAAAATATCCATTTCAATTAGGGCCAAGCAAAATACGCAAATAGAACTGGAAACTAGTCGTCCGTTCCATTGATTTTGAGGGGCTGCTAGATCCCCGACTTCTCAAAGAAGTCGGGGATCTGAACTGAGTTTTAAAGGTTTGAATTTGAAGGTGTGCGATAACTATACCCAAGATTAGAATCTTTTTGAATGTGTGTTTTAATGCTGTCGAGGTCAATGAAGCAGTCAGCGACATCAATTAAGCTTTCACTAGTACTAGTTTGTAGACTCACCACTTCTACTCGAACCCCCATTCTGCTGACAGCATTCACAGCATAAGCTAGATCGCCATCTCCACTAACTAAGACCGCAGTATCATAATAAGGAGCTAAAGTTAGCATATCTACAGCAATTTCTACGTTCAGATTTGATTTTTTAAAATTCTCTGTCGGTTGCGTGATATCTTTAGCTACTACACGATAGCCATTACGACGCATCCACAATAAAAAACCTTGCTGCTTTTCATTGCTGATATCAACTCCGGTATAAAAGAAAGCACGCAACAGCCTTGAACCATTAGTTAAATGACAAAGCAATTTAACATAGTCAATTTCTATACCAAGTTGTAAAGCTGTATGAAATAGGTTTAAGCCATCAATAAAAATAGCAACTCGACCACGATTCAAGTTATTGACAATCGAACTATCAGTTGGTGTATCTTGTATTTTGGGGTCTTTACCTTTGACCGTAGAATCACTCAAATTTTGCCCTTGCCAATGTGGTTTAGCCTTGAGTATTTTAGGTTCTTTAAATTCATTTCTATGTTTGCTAAAATTAGTTATAATCATTGATACCTCTGATTTTAAAGATGGAAAAACTTTTGGCTAAATTGTCTATAGTATAGTCTGTGCTAATTTCTAACCCTAGCAGGTAATGGTATTAAATCACTACATGCAAATAAAGTTAACTAGTGCTAAACAGGATTTAAAGTAGGCAGATCAAGAGTTTGTCACTTTTGTTAGGGTTAGTTTGACGATATATTGCTTCTGTCCACAGATATGTTAATCTTTACCCACCGATACAGCAAGGGTTTAGAGAAAATAAATCTTGCTGATTCAGACTAGGGATAAGAATCCGCAAACATCATCTATCTATTTTTATTTTAACTCTGTGTTTTCATAACTTTACAGCCGGAAGTTTATATTTTCCCCAGGTTTTGGATGTTCAAGTACTGACAGAGTTAGAAATACTAATAAGAGACTTGCAAAAAAATAAATTATCGCAAATTATTTGTAAATTTGTAGGTTAGCACAGTTGTTACCCTACGATGAAACGTTTTTTAATTAGGATTCTTTTTTATCGAACAGAATTCAGGAGTCAGAAAGAACTGACAAAAATACAAGATTCCCGACTTATTTAAATAAGTCGGGAATCTGAGGCTTAGTCTTTAGCTAACTTATTATTGGATGTGTAGTAAACCTTACTACCAGTATCAGGGACAAAATGGCAGTTGATGCATGAATTCCATACTGACTTCCAAATTGGTTCTTCCGATTTGTGGAAATACTCACCCATCACTGGTTTTATTGCCTCAGTTGCTTTCAGCAAATTGTAGTGAGGGATGTTAAGGAATATATGGTGAGCAACATGAGTACCGATATCGTGATGGATATGATTAACTAAACCATAATCACGGTCAATACTAGAAATTGCGCCTTTTAAGAAAGTCCAATCTTCTCCACGATACCAGGGAAGCTCTGGCTCAGTGTGGTGCAAGAATGTCACCAAATCTAGCCAAACTATGAACACCAAGTAGGGTACAGCGTAATATTTTAGCAACCACATCCAACCCCATTGGTAGGTGAGGAAACCTAGCAAACCTACCATACCAATCAACAGTATAGTACTAGTGAGAACATCCCATTTTTCCGATGGTTTGAAAAGCGAACTACTGGGCAAAAAGTGAGAGCCTTCTTTATTAGGAGAACGCTTAAACAGATACACAGGATAAGCCAAAAGAAAAACGTAGTATCTACCGATCTTTTGGGCTAAAGGCATCTCCTTATATTGTGATTCTGTCACAGGATACCAGCTTTCATCATTATCAATATTGCCAGTATTTTTGTGATGAGTTCTGTGACTAATTCGCCAACCATGATAAGGAACAAGTATTGGTGTGTGAGAAAGATGTCCAATCAAATCATTAAGCCATTTATGCTTAGAAAAAGATTGGTGTCCACAGTCATGTCCGACTACAAACAAAGCCCAAAACATCGTTCCTTGCATTAGCCAGAAAATCGGGAAGAAAAGCCAAGAATCCAGGTAATTAGCTACTGCATAAAGCAGACCGATAATCAGGATGTCACGAAAGAAGTAAAAAAGTGATTTTGTCACATTAGGCTGAAAACATTCAGCCGGAATTGCAGCTTTTAAATCTTGAAGAGTGAAAGGTAATTTAGTCGTATCCTCAGACGTTTCAGAGCCAGGAGGATTGTTCAACGCGATGGTATCTAATTGCACTGGATTCTTTTGTTGGATATAAATCGGAACTTGATTTGAGACAAAATTATCTCATCTCTAGGATGCCCACGACATTAGCGATCGCTAACAAACAAGAGGATAATTTCTGGCAATTTATCTAATAATTTTATTCAGTAAACAATTGCCAGATTCTATTAAAACACAGCATCATAAACGCTCTCGTGGCTTCAAGAGCGTGAGTGTAATCACAGGGCTATTTATTGCTCTGTGTAATGTTCGTTGAAAGTCTTATAACCAACGTCAGTTGTGTACAGTTGACACTCGTCTGTAATCTGCTTCATTAAAGGCCAAGAAAACTGACACTCATCATGGAGATAAGATCCCCAATTCTCTTTGATGCTGCTGTAAGCTAGCCGCAAATTATAAGAAGGAATCGCAGTGGAAATATGATGAGGGACATGAACATTGATATCGTGGCACAGAATTTCTACCCAGCGCGGATAATCGCAATGAATAGTGCCAGATAACTGTGCTAGAGCTTCGTTCCACTTGTTCGCTGTCGCAAAAGGAACATCTGCGGCAGTATGGTGAACAATCGTAAAAGTACTCATCCAAAAGTGGTAAATCATCCAAGGCACTAGCCAAAACTTGACAAATCCCCAGATACCAGTTGTGGCGATGAGAAGTGGGAAAGCGATCGCAGCAAACACAACTACTACAGCCACAGAAAGCTTGATACTCGATTGGTCTTTGGTTTTGAAGTTCCGCCAATCAAAATGCACTACAGCCCAATGTCCAATGGAACCTACCCACCAGAGGCGTTTACGCATGAACAGCTTAAAAGCAGACTGCCGGGTTGTATCCCAATTTTCAAACACTTCTGGTCTGATTGGATGCCAAGCGTTATCCTCATCCAGCTTGTTGGTATGAGTATGGTGATAATTATGCTTAATGCGCCAACTGTGAAAGGGGTAAATCAACGGCATCATGAAGAAATGCCCCACCAAATCATTTACCCAACGTTGTTTGGCAAAAGACCTGTGACCACAATCATGGCCAATTACAAAAAAACCTGTCAAAGCAGTGCCCGTAAAAATCCAAGCTAGGGGCAAGAGAAACCAAGGAGTAATGATCAGGCTGTAATAACCCAAGGCAACCGCCAAGACACTGAGCAGTACTTGTGTCCAAGCTTTGCGGCGGTTATGCTCAAAGCATTCCCGTGGCAGGGTTTTAACAATATCTTTGAGCCTAAAGTCGGAATTACCAGGCTCGTCACTTAGTTTCTGGCTATTAATTATTGATGTAGTCATGGACACCTGAGAAACGACAAACTCCTCCACCAAGTCACCAAAAAGTAACTTGCCGCAAAAATTCTTAATATTAGCGCTTCGGATTATAGCAATCTAACCGACACAAGCGCACCAGTAAATAGCTTTTTAAAAAGTCAGGAGTTAGAAGTGATCGGTTATGAGCTAAAAACCTTACACACCCTAACCCCTGTACAGACGCGATTAATGAGCCAGCGCGTTGCGGGGGTTCCCCCCCGTTGTAGCGACTGGCGTCGCGTCTCTCCTAACTAACTTTTGTTGGGGCCAACTTCACATTAGTCGCCAGGCCAACTGCTTGTAGCAATTGAACAGTCATCCAAGTTAAATCGATTTCCCACCATTCCAGCCCATGACGAGCTGAGTATTGAAAAGCGTGATGGTTATTATGCCAGCCTTCACCGAAAACTAGTACGGCTACCCACCAGCAATTAGTCGATTGATCCCCAGAATCATAGCTCCGATAGCCAAATTTATGAGTAGCGCTGTTCACCAACCAAGTACAGTGGTAAACCCAGACAATGCGAACAAAAATTCCCCAAATAACAAAGGGCCAGCCACCCAGAGCCAAAAGCAATAAGCCCAGAGCAACCTGGATCAAAATGAAATATTTTTCTAAAAACTGATAAACTGGGTCTTCTGCAATGTCTTTGGTGAAACGAGGAACATCAGCGTGAGCGGGACAATAATGAGTCAGCCAACCCATGTGGCTCCACCAGAAGCCTTTATTAGAATCATGGGGATCAGTGTCAGTATCAGAGTTTAAATGATGAATGCGATGTGTCCCAATCCACTCAATTGGGCCTCCTTGACAGGAAAGTGTCCCAAAGAAAACCAGGAGATATTCTAGCCACTTGGGAGTTTGAAAACTGCGGTGGGTGACAAGGCGATGAAATCCTAGAGTAACGCCTAAACCACCAGTTATCCAATACAGCAAGAAACCCACACCAACTGCCGTCCAGCTAAAGTTACCAGGAACAAAGGCAAATAAAGCGCCGATGTGCAGTCCAATGAAGAACAGGGTATTAACCCAGTTAATTTGAGGTTTGGTTGAAGTAGCAATTGTCATGCAGTAACCTGAATTTGATTTTTCCAGCCTAGTCTGCGCGATTTTAAAATCCGCATATCTATAAATTTAATTTTTTTTTGAACGAGGAACTGATGAACAGCTTAGAGCAGCTGCGGCAAGCAGAACAGGCATTATTAGAAATTTTTTCTGGAATTGACACTCATATCAAGCATAATCTAAAACGAGTGCTGGATGCCTTTCGTAATCACCGTGTGGGCGCACACCATTTTGCTGGTGTAAGTGGCTATGGTCACGATGATTTAGGACGAGAAACTTTAGATAAAGTTTTTGCCGAAGTTATGGGTGCTGAAGCTGCGGCCGTGCGAGTGCAATTCGTTTCGGGAACTCATGCGATCGCTTGTGCTTTGTTTGGTGTTCTCCGTCCCGGAGATGAAATGTTAGCAGTGGTCGGTTCTCCCTACGATACGCTTGAAGAAGTCATTGGTTTACGTGGTCAAGGCCAAGGCTCCCTTATCGAGTTTGGCATAAATTACCGCCAATTGGAGCTAACCCCAGAAGGAACTATAGATTGGCAAGCAATAAGAACTAATGTGACTGAAAACACTCGTTTAGTGTTAATTCAGCGTTCTTGTGGCTATTCTTGGCGGCCTAGTTTATCAATTGCCGATATTGAAAAAATCGTCCATTTGGTAAAACAGCAAAACCCGAATACCGTTTGCTTTGTGGATAACTGCTACGGCGAATTTATTGAAACAAGGGAACCTACAGCCGTAGGTGCTGATTTAATGGCGGGGTCATTGATTAAAAATCCTGGTGGTACTATTGTCAGCGCTGGCGGTTATGTTGCTGGTCGCGCCGACTTAGTGGAAGCATCGGCCTGTCGCCTCACTGCTCCTGGTATCGGTAGTTATGGCGGCGCTACTTTTGACCAAAATCGCCTGCTGTTCCAAGGCTTATTTCTGGCTCCGCAAATGGTAGGAGAGGCGATGAAAGGGACGTATTTAACTGGTTATGTATTTGACAAACTCGGTTATCCAGTTAATCCTGCACCTCTGGCTCCCCGTGGAGATGTAATTCAGGCAATCAAACTCGGTTCTGCCGAAAAGCTAATTGCTTTCTGTAAGGCGATACAACAGCATTCTCCCATCGGTTCCTATCTTGACCCTATTCCAGACGAAATGCCGGGGTATGAGAGCAAAGTAGTCATGGCTGGGGGGACATTTATTGAAGGGAGTACCTTGGAATTATCAGCAGATGGGCCTTTGCGTGAACCTTATGTGGTTTATTGCCAGGGGGGGACTCATTGGACTCATGTAGCGATCGCATTAGAGGCTGCAATTAATGCAATCGGAAATGCTGGCACAATATTGTAGCATATATTCCGCCGCGCATCAGGTTTATTGAGAAATTAAGCGTAGGTTGGGTTGAGGAACGAAACCCAACATTATCAAGGCTTTGTTGGGTTTCGCTGCCGCTCAACCCAACCTACTATTCTTCTTAACACTACGCATTTGCTACTTCGGCGATCGCATTTGTTATTTCAGCGAACCCATTTGTTATTTCGGCGAACCCATTTGCTATTTCGGCGAACCCATTTGCTATTTCAGCGAACCCATTTGCTATTTCGGCGAACCCATTTGTTATTTCAGCGATCGCATTTGCTATTTCAGCGAACCCATTTGCTATTTCGGCGAACCCATTTGTTATTTCAGCGATCACATTTGCTATTTCGGCTAACGCATTTGTTACTTTGGCGATCGCATTAGACTTTTCAAACACCCTCTTAGAAAACCAACTTGACTTTGCTTGTGCATATAGCCGACTATCTGCACCATAATTTTCGAGGGCAGATTTGAGAGCTAGCCCAATTTGGTAAACCAGTGGATCAGATGTTCATCTGTCAAAAA
This sequence comes from Nostoc sp. UHCC 0252, assembly GCF_034931145.1. Taxonomy (NCBI): domain Bacteria; kingdom Bacillati; phylum Cyanobacteriota; class Cyanophyceae; order Nostocales; family Nostocaceae; genus Nostoc; species Nostoc sp. UHCC 0252. The sequence continues at coordinate 11,357 of NZ_JAYGHE010000047.1, forward strand.
TTCCCCCAATTCTCCTTGCAAAGGAGGGTTGGGGGAATCAAGTGTTATTAGGACAGATGTGAATGCAACTTTATGCCAATGATTAATCACCGGTACCTGTTCCGATACCTGTTATACGGTCAATCAAAGAGGGTGCGCTCGAATCGTTGCCTTGTGCCTGTGCCATTTTCGAGGTACCATGCAGTCGTGGATCGGGCACAGGAGGTTGTGGTTCTGGGCCTAGTGGTTGGGGATTTTCCACATACTCAAATTCGCCTTTGCCATCCATTGAGGGGCCTTTCGCCCAACGACCTTCAGAACTTTCTGTGCCTTCTGAGTGATTCCAAAACTGATAGGCAAACTCGCGTTTCTCCAATTCCAATGGGAAGGAACTGGGAACTGGCGTGGTTTCCAATCCAGAGCTTTCTAAATCCTCAATGGTTGCTAACCACAAGTTTTGATGCATCGTATCACGAGCGATCATAAAGCTCAAGGTATCTTTCACACCTGGATCGTCGGTCATTTCATATAGTCGCACTGCTTGCAAACGCCCTTGACTTTCGGCGTGGAGATTAGACCGGAAATCTGCTAACAGGTTGCCACTGGAGACAATATAACGACCGTTCCAAGGATAGCCGACGCTATCAGATGGTGTTGCACCCAAACCAGACACAATAGCGTGTTGGGGGTTCATCGCTGCCGCCATAATTACATCTCGTGGGCTACTACCGCCCATCACAGCACCTACCACCGCATCTTTTGCACTTTCTTCTTGCATTTTGAGCGGCGCTTTATCTAGAAGATGGGCAATCATCGTTGCCAGCATCTCAATATGACCGATTTCTTCAGTACCAACATCTAGCAGCATATCCCGGTACTTGGCAGGGCCTCGACAGTTCCAGCCTTGAAACAAATATTGCATCATCACGGTCATTTCACCAAAAGTCCCGCCGATGAGTTCTTGAATCTTCATTGCGTAAACTGCATCTGGTTTTTCTGGCGGCTTAAAATATTGGAGCTTCTTATTATGATAAAACATTTGAATTCCTTGTTGATTGCAGATGTCGCTGACACAAAATCAAAACAGTTGCCAAACTTTTATGCGATTTTGTGTAGTTTCTTATTACTAGGAAACTAATCAAATGCTTTATCTTCATCAGCCTCTAGTCTGATAAAAAAAATACTTTTAAATAAGTATTCCGACTAGGGCTTTTTTCTTTATAGTTCTGTCTAGAAATGGATTTCAGAAAGCCTTGGCTTCTTTCGAGAAAGGTATAACCAAAAGGCAGTAGTTTATTGTATTGCTTTACTAGGCTACTTTATATTCCATGAACAATGAGATCCCCGACTTCTTTAAGAAGTCGGGGATCTGAGTCTCTTGATTTTCACAACTTATTTAGGATTGCTATAAGAGTTTTTAGCGATACCTTCTCTACGAGAGGCTACGCCAACGGTGAGCTTCTCTACGAGACGCTTCGCGAACGCTAACGCAAAACTTCAGATAGCTGCAAATCAGTTTTCGTCTCGCCCGTGAACTTGAGCGGGTGGACTAGTTGCCTCAACAGCAGTAAATGGTTCTAGGATTTTGTAAGTATGGCTGGCTCCTTTTGGTACTACCCAAGAACTCCCAGACTCTAGTAAAATTGTTTGCCCTTCAATATGCAATTCTGCACGACCATTGATTACATAACCAACAGTTTCATATTCCCGTGCTGTCGGCTCTTTAGGCTCGTTCGGTTGCTCATCCTCCCATAGGCGCATAGAAATGCTTTTGCCAGATGCAAGATATTTTTGACCAAGTTGACCTTTAGGCGAATTGCTAGAGTCTACTTTGATAACGGTTTTATCAGACATATTGTTTGCCTCTTTATACTTTTAACTTTGGGCATTGGGCATGGTTATTTTCCTTGTTTCCATTCCCTATTCCCCATTCCCTACTAAGGTTTGAGTACAACTTTGATGCAGTTATCTTTCTTGTGCTTAAAAATCTCGTAGCCGTGGGGCGCTTGTTCTAGAGGTAAGGTGTGAGTGATGATAAACGTTGGATCGATGTCACCGTTTTGGATGTGTTCTAACAAAGGTTTTAGATACTTGTGGACATTCGTTTGTCCCATTTTGAAGGTTAATCCCTTGTTCATGGCAGCGCCCATCGGGATTTTATCTAAAAAGCCACCGTACACACCCGCAATTGATACGTGACCACCTTTAGCAGCAGATACTATTACTTGCCGTAATGCCGTTGGACGGTCTGTTTCTAGACGTACTGCTTGCTTTACCTGGTCGTAGAATGCCATAAAGTCTGTGCCGTGTGCTTCCATTCCCACTGCATCTATGCAAGCATCGGGGCCACGACCGCCAGTCATTTCTTTGAGTGCTTCGCCAATATTTACTTCTTCGTAGTTGAGAACTTCAGCTTTGCCGTATTCTTTAGCCATTTGCAGCCGTTCGGGAATGCGGTCAAAGGCGATAACACGTTCCGCACCTAGCATATATGCGCTTTTAATGGCGAATTGTCCAACTGGGCCACAACCCCAAACGGCAACAATATCACCGGGTTTAATCTTGCAGTTCTCGGCTGCCATGTAGCCAGTGGGAAAAATGTCTGTTAAAAATAGCACTTGCTCATCCGTTAAACCATCGGGGATTTTGAGCAAGCCGACATCGGCAAAGGGTACTCTTGCATACTCTGCTTGACCACCAGCATAACCGCCGAATAAATGAGAGTAGCCAAACAGACCTGCTGGCGAGTGGCCCATTTGCTTTTCTACTAACCAAGCATTGGGGTTAGAGTTGTCGCACAGTGACCATAAATCCCGATTGCAGAAAAAACAGCTACCGCAAGATATAGTAAAGGGAACAACGACGCGATCGCCTACATTCACATTTTTAACTGCACTTCCAAGTTCTACGACTTCCCCCATGAATTCATGACCAAGGATATCACCCTTTTGCATGGTGGGAATATAGCCGTCGTAAATATGCAAATCTGAACCACAAATTGCCGTGGAAGTAATTTTAACAATGGCATCGCGTGGGTTGAGAATTTTGGGGTCGGGAACTGTATCTACCCGCACGTCGTTTGCTCCGTGCCAGCAAACTGCTTTCATAATTATTTATTCCTTAATTAGAATTTATGGCTAAATAATATCAAGATAAATATCTTGATTGGGTCTCATTTTGAGACGCGATAATTATCGCGTCCCAGTAACTGCTCAAAGCTTATGCGACAATATATTTAGTCAAACAATGAGACAAATTGTTGTCAGCTTGAACCCTATTTATTCACTATCTGGTAGCAGCAGGAGTTCGGTAGTAACCCTCTTCAGTTTCAGTTAATGCTTGACCATTTTCTCTAACTTTGTTTTTTGTAGAATTCAGAAACTCTTTTGTAGCTCTAGGAGTTTCTTCGTCCAAATTTAGCTTTTCACGGATATTGTCAGCAGCTTCTTTTAAGGGATTTTGGGTATTTCTAATTTGAGTATCGTTTCTAATTTCACCCTGCCCGTCTGGTATTCCTTTATAATAGGTTCCCTCTGGAGTTGTAACATCAGCTTGTGCAACATTAACGTCGCTAAAAGCCTGACCTAACAAAAACATAAATCCTACCAGAAAAACTACAACGATTTGGGAAATGCGAATATTCCGCAGCCAAGAAGTTAATCGATTCATAAAAAACCTCAATTACATTATGTTAGGTGTACAATTCAAAACCTTAAATGACTATTCGCCACTTAGGGTTTAAGAACAACTTTGATACAGTTATCCTTTTTTTGTTGAAAGATATTGTAGGCGTGGGGTGCTTGTTCTAAAGGCAATTGATGGGTGACAACAAAGGATGGATCAAGTTTTCCATCCAAAATCATCTGCAATAACGAATGCATATATTTTTGTCCATGCATTTGTCCCATCCTAAAGGTTAAGCCCTTGTTAAAGGCTGCACCTAATGGTATTTTGTCTACAAAACCACCATAAACACCCATGATTGAAAGAGTCCCGCCTTTACGACAGGCGACCATCATTTCCCGCAGAACGTGAGGACGGTCGGTTTCCAATTTGAGCTTTTGTTTTGTCTGGTCGTAGAAGTCTTCAATACCAACACCATGTGCTTCTAAACCAACGGCATCGATGCAAGCATCGGGGCCACGGCCACCAGTCATCTCTTTCAACGCTTCGCCAGCATTAACTTCTTCGTAGTTAATCACTTCTGCTTTGGCAAACTTTTTCGCCATTTCCAGGCGTTCGGGAAAGCGATCTATACCGATCACTTTTTCGGCTCCCATCATGTAGGCGCTAATCATGGCAAATTGTCCAACAGCACCGCAACCCCAAACGGCTACGGTATCACCCGGTTGAATATCGCATAATTCTGCGCCCATATAACCGGTGGGGATAGCGTCGGAGATGAATAACAACATCTCATCCGGCAAATCTGGCGGAACTTTGACGACACCCACATCAGCAAAGGGTACGCGGATATATTCTGCTTGTGCGCCTGCATAGCCGCCTAGCATGTGGGAGTAGCCATAAATGGCTGAGGTGACATTGCCGAATAATTTTTCTTCAATCCAACCGTTGGGATTGGAGTTATCGCACAATGACCACATATCATGTTGACAATAATGGCAATTACCACAGCCAATGGTGGAAGGAACAACAACGCGATCGCCTATTTTTAAATTGTTGACTCCCTTACCAACTTCCACGACTTCCCCCATGAATTCGTGACCGATAATGTCACCCTGTTGCACTGTGGGAATATAGCCGCCATATATATGTAGATCGGAGCCACAAATCGCCGTGGAAGTAATTTTAATAATTGCATCACGCGGGTTGAGAATTGTCGGATCTGGTACCGACTGTACCCGCACATCATTAGCACCGTTCCAGCAAACTGCTTTCATATTTAGTCCTTAGTCATTAGTCATTGGTCATTAGTAATTCATCATTGGTCATTCGCTTTAGGCAAAGGAAAAATGACAATAGACAAAGAACAAATAACTAGCTTCGTCCAGAAGGTTGACCTTCGGTTGTAGCAATTTCGCCTGCTTCCATGAGCATCTTGAAGCGGCGCAATTCATCGCCAATTTGCTGTTCTGGTTCTTCGCCAAAGAGTTTAGCTACGGTAGCTGCCAATGCTCCACCGGGGGGGTTATACTCCAAAACAACCTTGACTTCCGTGCCGCGATCGCCTGGTGCTTTTTTGAAGCGAACAAAACCAGAATTATCAACATCTGCACCTTCTACAGAAGCCCAAGAAATAAATTCATTTTCTCGGTCTTCGAGAATATCTGCATCCCATTCTACGGTATTATCCAAGGGTGCATTGGCAATCCAGTGAGAACGTTTTTCGTTATGCACTTTGACAGATTTGAGATGCTTCATAAATGTGGGCAAATTTTCAAAGTCGTGCCAAAAGCGATACAGTTCATCTGCTGGTTTATTGATCGTTACCGTCTTTTCAACTTTGATGGGTTTGTTTATCCCTATTGCTTCCTGCGCTTGCTGGATTGTGCTTTGCTTTGTTGCACCTTGATAGAGCAAACCACCACCAGCCAAAGCCGTCAGCGCTCCCCGCAATGAACCTTGCCTTAAACCCATCAGTACCATCGCACCGCCACTGATAAGAGATGCCCAACGCTCTACTTCACTAGCTTCAGTCTGATTAGTACTTGGTTTATCACCTGATGTTGAAGTCACTTTTTTATATCTCCATCACAGTAATAAGAATCGTGCAAACAATAGCCAAAAAGAAAGATTTTCACGTAGGGGCAATTCATGAATTATCCTTACAGGTTGAGTTATTCAACACTGAAAACTTCGGCAGCCCCTACTAATAACGCGAACATCTTGTAATTACGAATTACGAATTACGAATTACGAACTACGAATTACATTGACACAGCAGCGCCTGAAGTCGGCTTAGGAGCCTGAATTTGATCGCCTATTCGTGCCCGATATAGTTCTGCCAATCGCTGTTCGTATTTCAATAAATCGTGGTAAATTTCTTTGAAAATAGCAGTTGCTACTGGGTCAGTGAACATTGCAGACAAATTACCAATATCGCCGATACCAGTTTGCACATCACCTAAAGCAGAACGTAACTGATATATATCATCACTTCCGGTCATGGCAGTTTTGACCTTGGCATACTGATTGGCAATATTTGCACCTAAAGAAGGTTTTTCGCCCAACAGCTGAAGATAAGTTTCCAGTTTTTGAATGTGGCGCTGTTTATTAGCAATTATTTCTTGAAAAACTGAGTTTACTTCGCTATCTGATTCCTTTTGCAAGTAGTTTTCAAATGCTTCTAGCGAATAACGTTCACCAGCAAGAGCATTATTTAAACCTTTGGTGATCTCACCTTTAGTTGAGCCACCCCAAGCGTCAGCTAGCTTCCACCATTCAGCACTTGTGTCTTTCTCATTTGGTAATGCGGCATCTTTGCCACCATAACCCAAACGGCTTAATATCGCTGTGGTGAAAATTGGCAAGTCTCCAGGTTCACGAGATGTAATCAAATTACCGTCAACTACTAGCGGCTCATCTAGATAATTTGCGCCAGCGTTAATCATATCCTTAGCAATAGCGCTAAAACCGGTGGCTTGTTTACCTTTGAGCAAGTCGCCTTCAATCAAAACTTGTGGCCCGTGGCAAACAGCAGCGACTAATTTTCCTTGTTGTATGGCTTCTTGGACAAAACGGACTGTGTTGGTGTTCCGCCGCATTTTATCGGGAGCCATTCCGCCAGGAATTATTACCGCATCGAATTCGGCTGCGATCGCTTCTGTAGTAGTACCATCAGCTTGGATGCTGAGTTTGCCGCGTTTACCCTTATATTTTTCATTCATTCGGGAACCAAGCACTACTACCTCTATTCCGGCTTGTTTGAGTCCATTATAAGGAACTGTAAATTCTGCATCCTCTACTGACTGTTCAATGAGGATAGCAACTTTTTTCTTACCGGAATGATTGTTATGGTCAGTCATAGATGTTATTACCTGTTCCTTTCTAGTGTTTAACTAACTACAATATTCATCAATTAGGAAAGTTAAAAATCCTAATTTTTTCAGGGATATAGATCCACTCAAATTCTGATTTTATCTTTAAATAAAAAATAGTCATGAGTGAGAAATTATTTACTGAATAACTTCGGTTTTACAACTCCTAACTCATAACTAAAAATTTCAACTACAAGTTGCTTGACCATGATTTCATATTTCCAATGGTATGGTGCGATCGCTACCTTAGCGTCGTTCCAAGGGGATAGATCCTTTTATTACTAAAGCTATACATCTTTAGCAAGATAACTTCGTGGCAGGAAAACGTTATTGTTGAGGATGCAGAAAAAGGCTAGTATCATGGCAGAAAAAAATCGTAATGACGAACTTGAAACCAATGATTTGCCACAGGAAATCACCGAATCCTACGGTACTGGTGTGAAGGACTTGCCGGGATACAATATCGGTGGGCGCTCAATAAAAGCAGAAAGAGACGAGTACACGGAAACTAGTCCTAAATTAACTGGCGGAGATGTTGATGCTTATTGGCAAGATGCAGATGCAGTTGGGGATGAAGCTGTTGGTGGTAGTACTTCCACTCCCGATAAAAATGTAACTGAGGAGCTAGAAGCGGCAGTGGGGCTAGAAATGGCTGATTCTGAGTTTCTCCATACCAATGATATTTTAGAAGGTCGTGATGGCGATCGCTGGGAGTTAGATCCAAAGTCTTCTGAAGATTATCAAGATCGGGGAGAGTAAAACCAGAAATTCTCTTGCTATTTTAAATGCTTAAATCAGCGACGTTAATAAATTAATGTAATGCCGCTAATTTAGGCAGTGCTTTTATAAGCCCTATCCCAATCAGGCTATAGGAATCCGGTTTGATTTATGAAAACATACGTAGGGTTAGCGACAGCGTAACGCACTAAACCCTCCAATTTTGTTCAAAAATCAAATATGATTCCTATAGCATCTATCTAACGAAATATATTTTTATAACGAATATCTCAAGCTGACAGAATTTCAATGGTTAAATATCTTCAAAATTTCTTTGTCACTCATGATTTTCGCATTTGATATTTGACCTTTATCTAACTGTAATACCTCTAATGCAGGACTACAGCCCGCCAGATTTATGTTTTGTTAATAATTGTTCTTCTTTCTGATTTTAATACCTCTACCTTCAGTAGGGTAAAACGTTAAATGTACATTTGATAACGTTACTAATAGCACTTATAAATTACAACTGGAGTTAAGAAATAATGACATACACACAAACTAGCGACCCAACTATTCGTCAACACGTTGAAGCTTGGCAAAAGTTGGGTGTAGATCAACAACTGGCTTTATTTTGGTTCATCTACAAAGAAATGGGTGGTTCAATTACACCAGCTGCTCCTGGTGCAAGCACTGTTTCCCCAGAAATCGCGGAAGGCTTGTTTAATCAAGTTAAAGAATTATCTCACGAACAACAATTACAAGTTCAGCGTGACTTGATTAATAAAGTGGATACCCAAATTTCTCGTGAATATGGTTCTTTGGGTGATACCACCAAGTTACTATTGTGGTATCGATTATCTCAAGGTATGGATAATGGGACTATCATCCCTGTACCTTCTGACTATGAACTCCCTTCAGGATGCAAAGAGTTGTTTGGCAAAATTCAAGGATTAGGCTTTGAGCAACAGATTACTCTTTTCCGTGATTATGTTTCACCAATGGGTGCTGAAGCAAAAGCAGGTGCTGAAATTTAGAACTTTTGAACTGAATTTAACCTTAGTCTCTTAATAAGAGTGGCTGTCATACCAAATTAATTTACTTGCAAAATCTTTTTGTACAGCCATCTTGTTAAGCCTTGTTATATCCGCCAGTACATCTGTAAGGGCACGGCAGT
>NZ_JAYGHE010000047.1:20369-63827 GCF_034931145.1 Nostoc sp. UHCC 0252
GTTAAGTTGACACGTATGGGCACTGCCGTGCCCCTACACCTCGCAATATTTTGCACCGCATTTGAATGGGAACCGCTACAAGTACTTATTTAAGGTGGTTCAAAAATCTTTGTTTCGTACTCAATATATTCAAAGCAATCACAGCCAAAATTATAATTTCTGTCTAACAATTTTTAGTTAATCAAGTAGTTAATTACTTTGAGGTGTTTATGACTTCTACAAACGTCAATTTCTTAGAGCAAAGTGTATCAAAATTTCAGAGTTTGGAAATAGACGATCGCTTGACTGTCCTAGCCTTACTTTATACTGAAATTGGTGATGAAATTCAATCGCTCTGTTTGAGTAATGATGTACCAAATGAAAATACTGCAAATTTAGTTGCACAAATTCAAAATCTGCCACAGCAGGAACAGGTTTCTGCTTTGCGTCAGTTGCTAAACAAAGATGAAGTAGGAGACCCACAAATTCCTACTGAAGAGTACGCTTCTATGAACGCTGATGATAAATTGGCTTTTTGGTATCAATTAGCCCAAAACTTGGGAACTACAATTATCGGTTTACCAGATGACTATATACCTTCTGAAAAAGCTACAGAAGTAGTTGATTTACTTCACACGCCAAACATTGAAGATTTAGTGACTTTCTTCAAGCGGGTGCTGTAACAGTTTTGAGCTAAGAGTCAAAGGTGAGGTTATATCATGTTCAACTTAATACTTATGCCATTGCGAGCGTAGCGCGGCAATCTCAAACCTTTGCGATTGCTTCATTCCACTTCGTTGCATTCGCAATGACGTATTATAAGCGATTTGCCGAACATGATATTATGCCTTACCTTTATTTATTGTAAAAAACTTTTGTTTAGCAAACTCTAGAAGGGGGCAAAGGGCAGGGGAGGCAGGGGAAGCAGCTTCAAAGACTCGTCCGCGAGTATCAAAGACTCGTCCGCGAGTATTAAAGACTCATTCACGAGTATCAAAGACTCATTCACGAGTATCAAAGACTCGTCCGCGAGTATTAAAGACTCGTCCGCGAGTATTAAAGACTCATCCGCGAGTATCAAAGACTCATCCGCGAGTATCAAAGACTCATCCGCGAGTATCAAAGACTCGTCCGGGAGTATCAAAGACTCGTCCGCGAGTATTAAAGACTCGTCCGCGAGTATTAAAGACTCGTCCGCGAGTATCAAAGACTCATTCACGAGTATCAAAGACTCATTTACGAGTATCAAAGGCTCACGTTAATTTACACAAACAGAATTGTTACAAATCATTCTCCCCTGCTTCCTTCACTAGCGCAAAACCGCTTGATAGCGACCTAGTGCAATTAAAGGAAAGTATTGTTGATATAAGTGATATTTGAGATAAAAATGGCAAGGGAATCCAGTCCCTGTAAAGTCTGCCTCAAACCAAGTACCATCAGATTTTTGAGTTGCAACTAAATAGCCAATTCCTTGCTCAATAGTCTCAAGAGCGAATTTACCAGTTGCTTCACCTGCTGCCAAGAGGCCAATTAAAGCCCAAGCAGTTTGCGATGCAGTACTATTTCCTTTTCCTTTGAGACTGGGGTCATTATAGCTGCGGCAAGTTTCACCCCAACCACCATCTGGGTTTTGACATCCCACTAACCAAACTGCTCCCCGTTCTATACTGAGTTTATGCCTTTGAGGATTAATCAATGCCAAAGCTGACAAAACGCCACTAGTGCCGTAGATATAATTTACACCCCAACGACCAAACCAACAGCCTTCGGTTTCTTGTTCGTCCAGAAGATAAGTAAGCGATCGCTCTAAATTATCACTATCAATTGACAAATCACAAGCACCAAGCATTTCCAATACTCTAGCCGTCACATCTGCGGTGTTTGGATCAATCATGGCTTTCAAGTCGCCATAAGGGATAGAGTTAAGCCAATCTTGATCGTTATCCAAATCAAAAGCAGCCCAACCGCCTGGTTTACATTGCATAGATGCAATCCAGTTTAGCGCCCGTGCGATCGCAGCCTGCTTGACTTTTTCATTAGGGAGTTTCGCCAAATGTAAAGCCATCACTACCACCGCCGAGTCATCCACATCGGGATAAAACCGATTGTCAAACTCAAACGCCCAAGCCCCTGGTTTTCCTTGGCGATTTTTGACAGCCCAATCTCCGTAATCTAAAATTTGTTTTTGCAATAACCATTCTCCAGCTTGTACCACGGCGGGATGATCTGCTGCAAAGCCGGATTCTACTAAGGCACGCATCACCCAAGCTGTATCCCAAACCGGTGAAACACAGGGCTGTACCCGATAACTATTCTCTGTTTCAATGGCAAAGTTATCAATTGCTTGCAAACCTCGTTCCACAATCGGATCGCTGCGGTCATAATCCAGACAGCGCAAAGCTAGCATTGAATTCAACATCGCCGGAATAATGCCGCCCCAGTCGCCTGTAGCTTCTTGGCGTTCTAAAATCCATTTTTCGGCGGCTTTGATGCCTTCTTCGCGGAAGGGGACTAAATTAAGGCTTTCTGCCCACTTGAATCCTTGATCAAGGGTGAGGAATAAATCAGTCCAATCGCCACTTTGGGGTAATTCCCACCGGACTCGATCAACACCCTCAGCGTATAGCTCATCTAGATTGATAGTTGGGTTGGTGATAAAAACAGGTTTGCGATCGCATACAATCAGTAATGGCACAGTGCTGGAACGTGCCCAGCTAGACATTTCGTAGATATTAACAGGGAAAGCTTTAGGCAACAACATTATCCAAGGCGGTAGCGAGGGAATACCGCGCCAGTTGTAACAACCAATCAAGGCTAAGTGCAACTTAGTAAAAATCCGAGTTTTGCTGATACCACCCCGTTGGAGAATAAAAGCTTTTGCCTGAATCATCGCCGGATCGCTTGCTGGTACACCTAGCAGTCTCAGCGCCATGTAAGCTTCAACTGAAGTGCTAAGTTCTCCGCCATCACCGTAATAAAGTTCCCAGCCGCCATGCTGTCGTTGCTCTTTACGCAGATATGCTTCAACTTTGTGCAAAGGTCTACTTTCGTCTGTTCCCCAAATCTTATGCAAAAGGACTGTTTCAGCAGTAATGGTGACGTTAGATTCTAACTCTGCCCACCAATAGCCTGCTGGATTTTGAATCGAAAGTAAATATTGTTGACTGGCTGCGATCGCTTCTGCAATTTGATTGACTTTTACCCTGTCTTGTGTTTGCATCAAATCCTATCTAACCTCACACTCAACACTAGCTATGAATACGGCAACACTATGAAAAATCTTTTTCTTTATTGGTAGACTCTCATCTTGCACCTAGCCCTAGCGATTAGAAATCGCGGCTATACAAACGAAGTCCGCCTGCGCGGACTAACACAATTCAACCTGCGGAGGCAGGTTTTGTCTCGTGTAGCCGCGACTTCTAGTCGCCTGGTGCAAGATATAAGTAGACATAGTATTGTGTCTGAGTCACTGAAAATTTGCAATAGGTCATGGGTGTAATTGTATTAGGATTGACGCTGTTATCATTGACAATTTGGTTAGGATTACTGTGTTTTTGGGGACAATTTTGGCGGACAGACCAGCAATTAGAGATGGGAGAAACTCAACTACAATCGTTACCTGCGGTTTGTGCCGTGGTTCCAGCGCGTAACGAAGCTGAGTTAATACCAACGACACTGCGATCGCTCCTACTCCAAGATTATCCTGGTTCTTTCAACGTGTTTTTGGTAGACGATCGCAGCACAGATCGGACAGCAAATTTTGCCGAAGGGGTTGCACACGCTGTAGGTAAACCCCAGCAATTGCATATTATCTCAGGCGAATCACTGCCTTCTGGCTGGTCGGGTAAACTTTGGGCAGTTGAGCAAGGTATAAAAAGTGCTAGTAAATTCGCACCTGACTATTTTTTACTGACCGACGCAGATATCGAACACGATCCTAGTAATCTTCGCCGACTCGTTGCGAAAGCTATCCAAGAAGATTTAGACTTGGTTTCGGTAATGGTGCGACTCAGGTGTGAAAGCTTTTGGGAAAAACTTTTGATTCCGGCTTTCGTGTTTTTCTTCCAAAAACTCTATCCTTTTCGCTGGGTGAATAATCCCAACAATCCCACAGCCGCCGCAGCTGGAGGTTCTATTCTGATTGCCCGTGAAGCTTTAGAGCGAATTGGAGGCATTCAAGTGATTCGCCAAGCTTTAATTGACGATTGCGCCCTAGCGATGGCTGTTAAGAAGAGTGGGGGAGTGGGGAGCAGGGAGCAGGGAGCAGGGAGCAAGGGAGAAGAGTTTTCCCCTCTGCCCCCCGCACCCTGCCCCTCTGCCTCCCCTGGGCGTATCTGGTTAGGATTGAGTAGCTTGACTCGCAGTTTGCGCCCTTATGACTCGCTAGCGACAATTTGGGATATGGTTGCTCGTACTGCCTATACTCAACTGAATTATTCGCCATTACTACTCTTGGGCACTTTGGTGGGAATGCCTTTGATTTATCTAGTTTCACCTGTGTGTCTAATTCTAGGTGCAGTTTGGGGCAATTGGGCGATCGCACTTACGGGTTTCTTAGGATGGCTGTTGATGACTTTCGCTTACTACCCGACAATCCGCTTTTATAAATGTTCTCCTTGGTTCGCGTTGAGCTTGCCTGCGATCGCATTTCTCTATACGCTGATGACTCTAGATTCAGCACTACGTCACTGGCAAGGGCGCGGCGGCTCTTGGAAAGGAAGAGTTTATCCCAGCCCAGATAATTTATAGTTAGAATAAAATTAAATGTGGATACCCACAGTGCTAATCTAAATAAAAATAAGCCGAAAGTGGTTGATTAAAAGAGCTATGACAACCGCAACACCCACAATTAATCCTGTTACTGTCCCCAAAAAGCTGCCTTTTCTGGAGTCCATTTGTTGGCAGACTGCCGATGTGTATCGGTTTACTTCAGAACAAATGCTGAGTCGCTATGAGCGTGGCTGGCAGTATCATAATCTATTTAATAATCTTGAAGGTGAAGAACTCAATTTTGTTCAGGAACTCGCTAGACGCTATAAATCCTGGTTGCAAGTTTGTTTATGACCTTCAGGTTAGAACACCATAATCAAATTCTCACAGTTCTTGAATCTTTAGATTCCGACATACTTATGAAGGGTTCTGCTTACTTCGGTGGCGGAACCCTTCTTGCATTTGAGTTTGAAGAATATCGCTGGAGTAAGGATGTTGATTTTATCGCTTCTGTTGGTACAGAAGGCTATAAGTACCTGCGGGAAGTGGTATTTGAAGGTGGGCATGAAGCATTATTTCGTGATTTAAGTAAAATCCAAGTTGGTCGTAGCACAACTGACCAATATGGAATTCGGATGATCGTTTTTGTGGATGATGTGCCGATTAAAACGGAAATTATTGCTGAAACTCGTTTTAAACTAGATCCACCAAGATATCCAAAATGGTCACTCGTTCCTTGCTTAAGCTTCAATGACTGTTTTACCTCTAAGCTGCTGTCAAATTCTGACCGTTACGCGGATGACAGTGTTCAAGCAAGAGATTTAATCGATCTAGCAGTTCTCAGGCTGCAATCTCCAATCCCTCAAGCATCAATTGAGAAGGCTGAAAAAGCCTATCAGGTTATGCGCCCTTTGAAAAGAGCGATTGAACTCTTTCAGGGAAGACCTGATTACAGGGAGAAATGCTTTCTCAGTCTACAAGTTGATCAAGCTCAGATACCCAAAATTCTTGATGGTATTGATTTACTATCAACAGATTTAGGTTTATCTCACACTCCAAGAGCTTTTCAAGAACAACATGATATCTTTGCCGATTTAGAAACACAAATTAAAAAACAAGAAGATTCTTAAAAAGATAGCGATCGCCCCATTCCCCATTCCCCATTCCCCATTCCCCATTCCCCATTCCCCATTCCCCATTCCCCATTCCCCATTCCCCATTCCCCATTCCTAATTCCTTGAAGCTGTTTGTTTATCACTCGCAGGACTCACAGGCAATGGTTGAGCAGCTTTCAACACCGCATCCAGCAACCCTGGAAACAGCACCTCTAAATCCTCACGCCGCAGGATGTTGATGTGATGTGTCCCTTCTTTACGTGTAAAGACTATCCCAGACTCCCGCAAAATCTTAAAATGATTGGACATTGTAGACTTTGCGATCGCAAAATCAAAACTGGCACAGCATTGTTCCCCCTCAGTCGCCAACCGCCGCACAATCTCTAGCCGCACTGGATCGCCCAATGCATACAACACTCCCGGTAACGAAATATTTTTTCTATCTGGATGATAAAGAAATCTCATAGTTGCATTATCTCATCAAGTGGCATATATTTTTATTATTCGATATTATCGAATTATAGAATTAATTAGGAAGGCAATTTTATGTCATCCATTACAAATGTCACAGAAGCCACATTCAAGCAAGAAGTCTTGGAAAGTGAAATTCCGGTCTTAGTAGACTTTTGGGCCCCGTGGTGCGGCCCTTGCCGGATGGTAGGCCCAGTAGTTGATGAAGTCGCTGCGGAATACGAAGGACAGGTGAAATTTGTGAAGCTGAACACAGATCAGAACCCTACTGTCGCTAGCCATTATGGAATTCGCAGCATTCCGACGCTGATGGTTTTTAAGGGAGGTCGGCAAGTCGATACTGTCGTAGGGGCAGTTCCAAAAACCACCTTGAATAAGACCTTAGCACAGCATCTTTAATCTAGGTACTGTTGTGAGACGCATTTAGTTTGTAGTCTTCTCTAATGAAGGGAGACAGGAGTCAGAATACACCTGATACCATGTTCAGCGAATCACTTATAATATGTCATTGCGAATGCAACGAAGTGGAATGAAGCAATCGCAAAGGTTTGGGATTGCCGCGCAACGCTTGCAATGACATAAGTATTAAGTTGAACATGATATGACTCCTGTACAGACGCGATTAATCGCGTCTTTCCCCACTCTTGACTTCTGACTCCTGAATTCTGTTTTAACTAATGGGGAAAGAGCAAAATGGACTTGAAATTGCATGGTAAATCCGCGCTAGTTAGTGGCTCAACCGCAGGTATTGGTTTGGCGATCGCCCAAGCGCTAGCTGAAGAAGGTGCATCAGTAATTGTCAACGGTCGATCTGAAGAAAGAGTAACCCAAGCGATCGCCAAAATTGAACAAAGTACACCCGACGCGAAAGTTTCTGGTGTTGTTGCTGACACAAGTACTGCATCAGGGGTAGAGGAACTCTTTCAAAAAGTTCCTCACGTTGATATCCTGATTAATAATGTGGGTATTTATGAGCCAAAAACCTTCTTTGATATTACCGATGAAGACTGGTTAAACATATTTCAGGTTAACGTTCTCAGTGGAGTCCGTTTGAGTCGGCAATATCTGCAAAAGCAGCTAGAGCAAAACTGGGGGCGGATAATTTTTATCTCCAGCGAATCTGGGATTCAGATTCCAGTGGAAATGATTCACTATGGCACAACTAAGACAGCGCAGCTTGCTATTGCCAGAGGTCTAGCAGAAATGACTGTGGGGACTGGAGTTACAGTAAACTCCGTTCTACCAGGGCCAACTCGTTCCGAAGGAGTTGAAGGTTTTATCACCAACCTGGCAAAGGAACGTAGTATTAGTGCTGATGAAGTTGAGGCTGAATTTTTTCAAAATGTGCGTCCAAGTTCCCTAATCAAACGCTTTGCGACTAATGAAGAAGTAGCAGCGATCGTAGTTTACCTTTCTAGTCCTGTAGCTTCAGCAACAAATGGTGCAGCTTTGCGAGTAGATGGTGGCGTTATTCGATCGATTGTTTAGTATTTGAACCACATCTGTAGCAGGCGTACAGTGAAAAGGGCGGTTAGAAACCGCGTCTACACAAACAAAACTCACCTTGGTGGGTTAAAAAGCTTTGAATTGGAGCAAAATAACATGACTAGTGATATCAACTTATTCTCTTCTTACCAATTAGGGAATTTAGAACTGCCAAACCGGATTGTGATGGCACCCTTAACCAGAAACCGAGCAAGCGAGGGAAACGTACCACACCAACTGAATGCTACTTACTACGCTCAACGTGCTTCCGCCGGACTGATTATTGCAGAAGCAACACAGGTAACTCCTGAAGGACAGGGTTATCCTGCTACACCGGGAATTCATTCACCAGAACAGGTGGAAGGATGGAAATTAGTAACCGATGCCGTACATCAGGAGGGAGGAAGAATTTTTCTGCAACTATGGCATGTAGGCAGAATTTCTCACCCAGACTTACAACCAAATGGAGCTTTACCTGTGGCCCCTTCTGCTATTACTCCTAAAGGTGAAGCTGCAACTTATGAGGGGCCAAAACCTTATGTTACACCCCGTGCTTTAGAAACTTCAGAAATACCACAAATAGTAGAACAGTATCGTCAGGGAGCAGCAAATGCTCTAGCGGCTGGGTTTGATGGGGTAGAAATTCACTCAGCTAATGGTTATTTAATAGATCAATTTCTCCGCGATCGCACCAATCAACGTACAGATAAATATGGGGGTTCCATTGAGAATCGCACCCGATTCTTGTTGGAGGTGACAGAGGCGGTAACTAGTGTGTGGGATTCTAACCGAGTTGGGGTTCGTTTCTCTCCCAGTGGGACTTTTAACGATATCGGTGACTCCAATCCGCTAGAGACATTCGGTTATGCGGCTCAAGCGTTGAACCAGTTTAACTTGGCATATCTGCATCTTTATGAGGCAACAGAAGCAGACATCAGACATGGCGGGATAATTGTACCAACCAGTCATATCCGCGATCGCTTTACAGGTACTCTCATCGTCAATGGTGGTTATACCCGTGAAAAAGGCGATGCTGTACTGGCAAGTAAAGCAGCAGATTTAGTTGCCTTTGGCACATTATTTATATCAAATCCAGATTTACCCAAGCGCTTGGCTTTAAATGCACCATTAAATGAAGCAAATCAAGCAACCTTTTATGGTGGCGGTGAAGAAGGGTATACAGATTATCCATTTTTGGCAACTGCTAATGAGGCGGTAGCTAAGGCGTAATTCGTAATTCGTAATTCGTAATTCTGACTTTTGTTCGGAAACAAGGAATAATTTTTATTTTTGTTTCATGAATAAATAAATTCGCTTGTATTGTAATTACGACTTGCGAATTATTTGGTTAAAACTCAACTATCAGGAGAATCTCATGAGTTCTATCACCCAAACTCAAGCTTTAGACGTACCGAGTGCGATCGCTCAACGTCGTTCCATCAAAACTTTTAAAGCAGACCCCATTGCCCCAGAACTGCTCAAGCAACTGGTAGAATTGACCGTGGCAGCGCCCAGCAGCTTTAATATCCAGGACTGGCAAATTATTCTTGTGCAAGATGAGGCGCAAAAGGCAGCACTATCAGCAGCATCGTGGAATCAACAGCAAATTGTCCAAGCACCTGTAACCTTCGTCTTTGCCGCCGATCCTAACGCAGGCGAACAAGACTTGACCCCAATTTTTGAGCGAGCAACTGAAACTGGGGCATGGAATGAAGGCACGATAAACTACTTTAAAACTGCCGTCCCGCAATTTCAAGCTGGGCTAGGCGACAAGCGACGCGAATATGCCATCAAAGATGCCATTATTGCCGCTACTCACTTGGTGTTAGCAGCAGAAAGTTTGGGATTATCCACTTGTTTTATGAACGGTTGGGTTGAAGATCAGGTAAAGCAAGTGATTGGTGCTGAGGATAAACCAGATTTAGCGATCGCTGTTGTTGTTCCTGTTGGCTATGCAGCAGAACCACGCTTAAATCCAGGTCGTTTGCCATTCTCCCATAACGTCTCTGTGGATAGAATCGGTAATTCTTATACAGGGTAGCTTTCTTTAAATTTCGGTTAAGACAAAAGACGCGATGAATTGCCGTCTCTACGATAATCAGTCCTTTGTAGAGACGGCGATTTATCGCGTCTTTGTAATGATTTGGTTTGGCTCAAAGTATTGCTAGAGAACTAGCACCAAATAATATTCATATAGCGCATTTTGTAATTGATATCATGTCCGGCTAATTAGTTATAATTCTCACATCTGTGCAAAAAGCGGGAAACCCTCTTTCCCCCTGCTCCCCGCCCCCTGCCCCCCTGCGGTCTTAATGATAAGTCTTTAACCGGACACGATATGATGGGGCAATTCGTTCAGCAATTCGCCAAGATCCATTAGATAATCCTGATAGTACTCTTGACCCAGATGCGTTCGCGTAGAGTTTCCGAAGGAGATTCGCTCAAACTTATCTCAGCATTTTATGCTAACCCCGTAGTGCTTGGACTTATGAAGTAGAAGTACGTCCTTGGGTAGAGAACTTCTAACCTAGACAATTGTTACAAGAATAGTTTTGCAGCGTATGAAAATTGATTTTGGTGCAACTGCTGTTGATTACGCAAAACATCGTGCGGGCTTTCCCAGTTCATTATTTAACAAACTGTCTGAATATGGTATCGGTTTACCAGGGCAATATATTGTTGACCTTGGTACAGGGACAGGAACACTAGCACGCGGCTTTGCTGATAGAGGTGCTTATGTAATTGGCATAGATCCATCAGCATCACTTTTAGAACAAGCGAGACAGTTAAGCGAAGCAACCCAACTCAAAGTAGATTATCGAGTCGCAACCGCCGAAAATACCGAGTTACCAGATGCAAGCGCCGATGTAGTCACTGCTGGACAATGTTGGCATTGGTTCGATCGTCCGCGTGCTGTCCAAGAAGTTACTCGGATATTGAAAAAAAACGGCTCGATTGCGATCGCACATTTTGATTGGATACCCTTAAAAGGTAATGTCGTTGAAGCAACAGAACAACTGATCCAGGCTCATAATCCCGCGTGGGATCTGGCCGGCGGTAACGGTTTGCATCCCCTGTGGCTACAGGATATTGGCGAAGTTGGCTTCCGAGATATCCGCACATTTTCTTACGATGTATTTGTATCTTATACACATGAAGATTGGCGGGGACGAATTCGGGCGAGTGCTGGCGTGGGGGCTAGCCTGACACCAGAAAAGGTAGAAGTATTTGACCAAGAATTGGCAACATTACTCGAAACAAAATATCCTACACCAATCCTTGAGGTTCACCATAGAGTTTGGGCAGCGATCGCAAAATCACCCCTATGAAAAACCATAATACTAGTCATACGAATAGCAGAGCTACGGAAGCTTTACAAAAATCATAACCATCAGGTGGTTATCGCCTTCAGCAGCGATTTCCCGATTCGACTTTTAATTATGTAGTTGCAGATTTATACAAATTTGAAAAAAGAATGCGACAAATACACTGGGTAAGGTAGCACCTCTGTGCTAATCTCGGCAATTTCCACCTAGCTTAACGAAAATCTAAACACCGTCTGGCACAACTGGGCTAAGAATAGTTTTTAGTAATAATAGCGATCGCACTCATAACTAACCATGTCTGAACCAAATATCGAATCAATCCTCCAAGAGAATCGTCTCTTCCATCCTCCCTCCCAATTCTCGCAGAACGCCCATATCAAAAGCTTAGAAGACTATCAGCGTCTCTACGACAAAGCCAAAGCCGATCCGCAGCAATTTTGGGCAGATTTGGCTGGAACAGAATTAGAATGGTTCCAAAAATGGGACACAGTATTAGATTGGCAACCGCCTTTTGCAAAGTGGTTCGTTGGCGGTAAGATGAATATTTCTTACAACTGCCTTGACAGACACCTCACTACTTGGCGCAAAAATAAAGCAGCCTTGATTTGGGAAGGAGAACCAGGTGATTCGCGTACCCTGACTTATGCCCAACTGCACCGAGAAGTTTGCCAGTTTGCCAATGTATTGAAGCAACTGGGCGTAAAAAAAGGCGATCGCGTTGGTATTTATATGCCAATGATTCCCGAAGCTGCGATCGCTATGTTAGCCTGTGCCCGAATTGGCGCACCCCACGGTGTAGTATTTGGTGGTTTTAGCGCCGAAGCTTTGCGCGATCGCTTAATCGATGCTCAAGCTAAATTAGTAATCACGGCTGATGGTGGTTGGCGCAAAGATGCGATCGTTCCTCTCAAAGAACAGGTAGACAAAGCCTTAGCCGATGGTGCTGTTCCCAGTGTCGAAAATGTCCTAGTTGTCAAGCGCACCGGACAAGAAACTTATATGCAGTTAGGCGGACGCGATCATTGGTGGCATGATTTGCAAAAAGGTGTGTCAGCCGATTGTCCCGCCGAACCAATGGACAGCGAAGATATGCTGTTTGTTCTCTACACTTCTGGCAGCACGGGCAAACCGAAGGGCGTGGTGCATACAACTGCTGGTTATAATTTGTATACCCATATCACCACCAAGTGGATATTCGACCTCCAAGACACAGATGTATATTGGTGTACCGCCGATGTCGGTTGGATTACAGGACATAGTTACATAGTCTACGGCCCGCTTTCTAACGGTGCAACAACCGTGATGTATGAAGGTGCGCCCCGTGCTTCTAATCCTGGCTGTTTCTGGGATGTAATTGAAAAATACGGCGTTAATATTTTTTATACTGCACCAACGGCAATTCGGGCATTCATTAAGATGGGCGAACAACATCCCAATGCGCGAAACTTGTCTTCGTTGCGTTTATTGGGAACCGTCGGCGAACCGATTAACCCGGAAGCTTGGATGTGGTATCAGAAAATAATTGGTGGCGATCGCTGTCCAATTGTTGATACTTGGTGGCAAACGGAAACAGGCGGTATCATGATTACACCGTTACCAGGAGCAATCCCCACTAAGCCAGGTTCGGCAACTCTTCCCTTCCCCGGAATTATTGCAGATGTCGTAGATTTAGAAGGAAACACCGTACCCAATAACGAAGGCGGTTATCTAGCAGTGCGCCATCCTTGGCCAGGAATGATGCGGACAGTCTACGGCGATCCAGAACGCTTCCGCCGCACCTATTGGGAACACATTCCACCCCAAGACGGTAACTATACTTATTTTGCTGGTGATGGCGCGAGGCAAGATGAAGACGGCTACTTCTGGGTAATGGGTCGTGTGGATGACGTACTGAATGTATCAGGACACCGACTCGGTACAATGGAAGTAGAATCTGCTTTAGTTTCTCACCCAGCAGTTGCAGAAGCGGCAGTAGTGGGTAAACCTGATGAACTTAAAGGTGAAGAAGTAGTTGCTTTTGTGACTTTAGAAGGCACTTATCAGGGAAGTGAGGAACTGAGTAAAGAACTCAAACTGCACGTTGTTAAAGAGATTGGTGCGATCGCGCGTCCCGGAGAAATTCGCTTTACCGATGCTTTGCCAAAAACGCGATCGGGTAAGATTATGCGGCGCTTGCTGCGGAATCTAGCCGCCGGACAAGAGGTATCTGGTGATACTTCGACATTGGAAGATAGAAGTGTGTTGGATAAATTGCGAGAAGGCTCGTAAGTAATTCTAAATGAGGTTAGTAGGGGCGCATATTATATTATGTGCGCCTTTACCGTCTGTCTTCTGATGCATTACGCAATAACGCACCTCATTTATCATAAATATTTAGAACATTATTGAGGCATTCAGAGCGATGAAGGTGAAGCGCAAACTGAAATCAGCATTTGTTAAATCTGTTAGTGGCATGACGCTGAGTATTATCACTGTAATTGGTTTATCACCATTAGCGTTAGCGGTTCCTGCAAAAGTTTCTTTGCATTCGCCTGGACAGTTGGTTGAGAGACAACCACAAAAACTAGCGCAGTTTTCAGACACAGGGCCATCACAGCGATCGCAGATGCTGCAACAAGCCAATTCTTTATTTAATCAGGGAGAGTTGACTGGTGCAGAGGAAAATTTTCGCAAATTCGTTAAACAATTTCCAGACGATGCCTTTGGACATTTTCAACTGGGAAACGTGCTTTTTCGGCAAAAGAAACCAGAAGAAGCAATTAGCTCTTATCAAGAAGCCATTCGCCTCCAGCCAAAATACGCTCTCGCTCACAATGCGATGGGTATGGTTTACGCAAGCCAAAGTCGCTGGGAAGAAGCCATTAGTGAATATAAAAAAGCTCTAGAAATTAATCCTAATTATGGCGAAGGGCTAACTAATTTTGCGCTGGCATTGTGGCAAACAAATAAAAAAGACGAGGCGCTATCTTCTTTAGAAAAAGCTTTAAATATCTTCAAAGAACAGAACAGAGGTGAAAAAGTTAACCAAGTAGAAAGAATCTTGCGAGAGATAAAAACTGCTGATGATCCTAGTGTTTCATGAAAATCACATTATTCAGTGCATAAAAGTTAAAAATAGTTACTGAAAATTAGCTTTAAGGATGCTTTGCAAAAACTACGATCTCGTTAAAGGATAACCCTATCTGGGATAATTTGTGGCAAGGAGGATAAGGATAGTTTTACACAAAGACGCAAAGGTTTTTAGAAACTTTGCGTCCTACAATAAAAATGTAAAAATAGATCATAAAATATAGATAGGTAATGAGGTATGGCTAGGGTTATGTTTGAAGCTTTCATCTGAAGAGACTGTAAACCGCAGCAGTTTGCCCCCCAGATACTTCTTGTGGTTTTTTCTCATGTCCATCACGAATATAAAGCTTGTCTCCGTACCATACAGGCTCATTACCAGCTTTAATCTCAATCATTAATACTGTATGTTCCATATATGTAAGAGGAGTTAAACTTGTATTAACTGCTGTCTTTAACCATTCTGGTAATTTTGAATCGCGAATTTTTCTGCTGATAAAAAGAATGTAATCATCAAGGCTAACATTTTTTAAACGCGCTTCTCGCTCTAAACCCACAATACCAAATGTAAAAAAACGAGGAGCAGTAATCTTGTCCAAATTTTCAATACGTTGAGTATCTTGTTCTTTATCAGTAACACCAATAAATATATATCCCTTTTTTCCTTTTCCTAAATTTGCTATTGCAGCAATATTTTGTATAATTTTTTCTAAGTTTTGCTCATCAAATGTTCTATTTTTATCTTCTAAAGTATATAGCCCCTGTTTAAAATCATAATTAGGTGCTTCTGTTTTTGAGCGTCTCAAGTAATTTTCAAAATCAATAGCATATGATCCACTGCTGCGAGTTGGACTATTGGAATACTTAAAATAATTTTGAATCAATCCTTTAGTAAGACCAATATTGTCGATTCTATTTTCCGTCTTAACAGTAGGACTCATTTTAATTTTCGTTATTAAATTTTGAACAGCAGCAAAAATTTTTTCGTACTCAAAAGGCTCCTTAGATTCTTTGATAAGAAGTTCATAAAAAGACATGAATAATGTATAAAAAGGCTCTTTTACTGGATTACTTCCTCCAGATTTACGACTTAAAATATTTCTTAAAAAGTTATTTTGTTTTGATGTATTAACAGCATTAATAGCATTTATTAGATGAGACAAAACTGTTTTGATATCTTGTTGAAGATTATCTTCTCCATATTTTGCGATAGCCAATTCTATTTTGTCTAATTTATTATTATCGCCTTTTCCATAGTAAGCATCAAAGTTTTCTTTGCTAGCTGCGAAAGGTTCTCCTAGTGCTATAGAAAGTATTATATCTGCCAATAACTGTTCATCCTCACTATCTCGAAGGCCAGAAATCCGTAGTATTCCTTGATTACACCAAAATGTATCTTCTGCATAAACTCCATATCCAAGAGCAATAGATTTGGCATCAATACTAATTTCAGGCATCTCAGTAAGAGGAAGTTCTTCTCGTGAGACATCCCCACGAATTTCAGCTGCAAGAAACCTAACCAAAGTTGAAAACTTTGTTGTGACTCCAGCTTGTCTTACTTCTTGAGGTGATATAGCGGTTCCCAACCTAGTGAGGTACGTTTTCAAAGCTACTAACCTTGGTAAACAAGATTTGGGTGTACCTCAGTAGACTAGGAAACGCTATAAATGTTTACCATTTGAATTAATTCGATTGAAAATATCCTCAATTTCATCAATTAAATTGGCTCTGTATATTGTTACTGCAACGGAATACTCTAAGAATTTTGCACAAATATCAGAATCCCAATAAGCGGATTTATTAGCATCTACCGGGATAAATACTTTTGCTTGACTCAACTCGTATGCAAAGGGATGTTTGGTAACATCAAAATATTTTTCTTGGACAGAAAACTCATTTTCTATGAAACTAAATATTGCATTAAGTCTTTGCATACCATCAATTATTTCATATACCTCTTCTCCATCACTATCATTAAAGACTCCCAATAATATTAATGGAATAGGATAATTAAGTAATAAGCTTTCAATAAGACGAGTTTTTTCACTTTTTGTCCAAACTAACTTACGTTGATATCTACGATTGACAATTAACTTTTCTGTTCTATAAAGACGGTATAATTCTAGTACACTTGTACCTTTGGGAGTAATACTCATAATTTTCTTCTACTTTGATTTAGATTAGAAATTTTTGACTGTAATTTAAAGTAGGGTAGATAGCTATTTCATCGCTCGCTCTTAGTTTTAAGATATTTTGTATAATATAGCACAACAAACGATATTAACCTGTTAATATCCAGTTATTTCGATTGCATTTATAACAAAACTCATTATTATAAATGATGCAATCATCCAAAACAGTCAAGTTGCCTATCTACAATAAGATTTAGATACAATCTTGACCATGCTTATTTATGACTTCCCTATCGGCATTAACTTTACCTGATCACACCCAGTTACCAGACTCAGACGGTACATTTGTAAAAAATCTTCAGGAGCATCCGCAAAGCATTTTAATTACAGATTCAATTAAACCTGTTTTAGAGCAACTTCATCCTGATAGTCAATATTGTATTGGACAAGATTCTGGTATTTACTGGCGATTGACAAATCCTCCTGAGAAAGGGGCTGAAGCACCAGACTGGTTTTATGTACCTAATGTACCACCGACCCTTGACGGTAAAATGCGGCGTTCTTATGTGCTGTGGAAGGAGTATGTTGCACCTTTGATTGTGCTGGAATTTGTCTCTGGAGATGGTTCAGAAGAACGAGATAACACACCACCATCTCAACGGGATGGTGGGAATGTTGGTAAATTTTGGGTTTACGAGCAGGCAATTCGAGTGCCTTATTATGGAATTTATGAAGTAGCAAAAGCGCAAGTGGAAGTTTACCACTTAGTAGATAATACTTATCAACTGATGAAAGCTAATGAACGAGGACATTACCCAATTGCTCCTATGGGGGTAGAGTTAGGAATCTGGCAAGGATTTTATCAGAATGCAGAGTTACCTTGGTTGCGCTGGTGGGATGCACAAGGAAATTTACTGCTAACGGGTGAGGAACGGGCTGTGATTGAGCGACAAAAACGGGAGAGAATTGTAGAGAAATTGCGTACTCTCTCTATTGAAGAACTCAACGCTTTAGGAATTGACCCAGAAATGTTGGATTAAGAAACATTTTTTTCGTTATGAACTTATGAGATCATGTACTTAGTAATGTATAATTAAGCCCAATAGTTCAGGGTGCTTGTCAAGTATTAAACTACTTGCTGGTACTGCCAAAGCATGTTGTATGTCTAAATCTGCAATCACCATTACCGTCAAATTGTTCGCTGCTTATCAAGAAGCCTTTAGGGTTTCGGAGCTGGTGCTGGAATTTCCCAATAGTATGCCAGTCAAAACAGTATGCGATCGCCTCATAGCTGAACACCCCGAACTCTCCCAATGGCGTGACATCACCCGCTTCGGAATCAATTTAATATTTGTCGAACCGGATACCCTACTACAAGATGGTGATGAAGTCGTACTGATTCCACCAGTTAGTGGCGGCTAGGAGAATAGTTAGGAGTTAGGACTTAAAGATTCAAAACTTATGACTTCTCATCTGGTATTCAACTTTGCAGTTCGCTGGACTAAGCTATCTAACTCTTGCTGCATCTGATTAACAACTAATTCATAACATTCATTGACATAATGGCGATCGCTAGCTGCTTCAGTACCGTAACGTTCAAATACAATCGGCGGGCAAACCTGCGTGTAAATTGGTACAGGTAATGGAATGTTGGGCAACGGGCCAATTGCTAATCCCCAAGGTAGTCCGAGATAAATCGGAAAAACTTCTGGATCAATCCCAAGCAGCCAAGGCATTCCCCACTCGTGGAGTTGCTGCACAATTTTGTAGAAGTCAGCCAGTACAATCAGCGTATCGTGAGCGCCCCAGGAAATCACAGGCACAATCGGCACATTTGCCCGCAATGCTAACTTGATAAATCCTTTTCGCCCCGCAAAGTAGATTTTGTTACGTAAATAATGCGGTCGAAACACATCTTCGGCTCCACCCGGATAAACTAGTAAACTAGCCTCACGCAAGGCAGTGTAAGCCATTTTCGGATGAGCCGCGATCGCTCCAGCTTTGGCGGCTAGCTGTGCCATTGGTAGGCTAACCTGCCAAACCTTGGGATGCATCAAACCATAAATCGGCTGCTCCACACCAAATCGTCTGAACCAGTCGTACATCATCATTGTCATATCGGGAGCCGCGAGTCCCCCATTATGAGAACCGACAAATAGGACTTTTTCTTTGGGTGAAATATTTTCCCAGCCACTAGTTTTAACTTGAAAATAGTACTGATATAAAAAGCCCAACAGAGGCATCAGAGATTCTATGAACTTTGGATCTCGCTCATCCAAAGACCAACCAGATTTTTTCTTGAAAAGATGTTGCTTTTTTGACATCAAAGCATTTTAACAGGATTGCTAAAGGTCAAACAATCCTTAAACCAACTTTATTAATAAAGGCGTTCGATTTGAGAATAATATCAGTTGCACTTGACTTGATAAATCCTCAATATTTAAGAAACTATAGGAATCCGGTTTTATTCATGAAAACATACGTAGTGGCATGGCAAGGCTAAAATGTTGCAATAGATTTTTGAGAAAATTGAGATAACTTAATGCTTTCTGCTTTTTTCTAATACACTATTTTAGTCTTGCCACGCCAGTAGGGTGCGTTAGCGACAGCGTAACGCACCGAACCCTCTATGATGGTGCGTTACGAACTCCGTTCTAACACACCCTACAATACCCAATTTTGTTCAAAAATCAAATATGATTCCTATAGTTCGCTATCTCTTTTCCTTGGCGTACTTGGCGTACTTGGCGGTTCGTCCTCATTCCATTTTTCACAATTTAGATAGGATTGCTATATATCCTTTGCTAACCAGCCCACTCAGTTCTTCTATTTGTTAATCACAAATTGCTCTAGATCGTGAAACTGCCCTTTGAAGAAGCCATGCTGTTTAAGTACACCCTGACTCTGAAAACCTAACTTTTCTAGCAGCTTTTTAGAAGCTATGTTGTTCAGCATGACTTGGGCAATAATGAAACGCAGACCCATTTCCTTAAACCCAAATTGCAAGATAGTATGCACTGCTTCAGTCATTATGCCTTGTCTCCAAAAAGTACTGGCAACCTCATAACCGACCTCAGCAGAATGTTTTTGTGGGTTCCACCTAAAGCCACAAGAACCAATCAAAACGTTGTCTTGCTTACGGGCAATTCCCCAGCGAATTCCTTTTCCTTGCTCAAACAGCTTGGTTCTACGTTCAATTATAGCGATCGCTTCTTCGATAGAAGTGAAAGTATCAAGATCGTGAAACTGAGTCACGGCTGGATCGGAGAATACAGCAAAGATAGCCTCAGCATCCTGCAAAGTTGTCTCACGAAGAAGGAGCCTTTCTGTTTCTAATTCAGGAAAGGAAGATAGTGAGAAATCGTTGCTCATAATTGCTCCTTTAGAGCTTACTTAGCGATCGCCACAGCGACAAGACAATTCACAAAGCTTAAGGTTGAATAGTTTTCGCCGATTGGTTAAATAACAAATCTCGTGACTTATCTGGATCAAGCGCTTGAGTTTTCAATGCTTCTGCTTTCTCGTAGGCGCGAATTGTTGCTGGACGAGCTTTGATTGTCTCAAACCACCGCTTGACGTGAGGAAAATCTTCTAAATTTTGACTTTGGCGTTCATAACCCACAATCCAGGGATAAGCAGCAATATCAGCGATAGAATAATCGCCTGCTACAAATTCTCTATCTGCAAGTTGCTTATTCAACACCGCATATAAGCGTCCCGTCTCATTCACATAGCGGTTAATGGCATATTCGATCTTTTCGGGAGCATAAGTACTAAAGTGATGATTTTGTCCCGCCATTGGCCCCAGCCCAGACATTTGCCAGAACAACCATTCTAAAACTTGAGTGCGATGACGTACATCTTGGGGAATTAATTTCCCGGTTTTTTCTGCTAAATATAGCAAGATTGCCCCAGACTCAAATACCGAAATTGGCGCACCTCCATCTGCTGGTTCGGAATCAACGATCGCAGGGATGCGATTGTTAGGAGAAATCTTCAGAAATTCCGGTTTAAATTGATCTCCAGCCCCAATATTCACAGGAATTATGGTATATTGCAAGCCGACTTCTTCCAAGAAAATCGTAATTTTATGACCGTTTGGGGTTGTCCAATAATAAAGCTCAATCATGGCGATCTTCCCTAAAATGGTGCAATTCTTTTTTAAGCTAATAGTGCGGACAGCTTTTCGGATTTCTCATAAAATCTGAAAAGAAGAGGGCGAAAGCTGCAAAAAATCTATATACAGTAGGTATTTTAGCACTTCATACCCAAAAGTATTCTCCTAGAGGTAAGATGGAAAATCGCTTTCAGGAATGGCACTATAGCCCCATACTGGATTATTTTGCTGGGCTATTAATGATGCCTTTCGTCCCCACCATTTCACCCGGAAAGGTTTGCACTTCGACCCTTTGTCCAGCTTGTGGCGATCGCACTTGTGATGATGCGGTGGATGTGGGCGATGTGTACGACGGGCTATTCGGCGATCGCACTCTGAAAAATTGTGTCAAATCAGTGATGTCTGGCGACAAGAAGCGTAGCTCTTTACGCAAGTCAAATAAATAGCTTAGTGACATGAAGATGAACAGTAAACCTAAAAATACTGACCTGCCCAAATCAATCTGTCCCGTTCTTCTAACCGCTCTGATTGATTAAATTGAAGAATTGCAACAGTTACTCGTCCTTCTGCTGTTAATGGTGCAATCTCTGCTCCATTCATCTGAAAGTGATCGCTCCATTTTTGAGTCCTTGGATTGAAAAAGGGTGTTAGTTTCCCCGTTTCAGGATCGATTGACCCCAAATCAGTACCCTTTGCACGATTACAATATGGACAGGCGAGAGCTAGATTTTCTGCTTCAGTAATGCCACAATGTTTTTCGGCAATAATATGTTCCATCTCAAAGCTAAATAGTGCCGCACTCTGAGGAAATAAGCAGTACTCACATCTTTGGTTCGCTCTTTCGATTACGAGTTTCCGTAATTGGGCTGATACATAACTCATGGATTTTGGCGTAATTGCTCGAAGGTATGAGCTTTTGCCATACGGACAAGATGTTCTATGGTCAAATAGCGTTCTAGTTCCGCTTCACCTTTGGCTGAAAGTGTTCCTGCTTTACTTTGTGCTAGCAAATCACTGACACGAGCCTGGAATTCTGGTGAGGGTTGGATTGCTAGAATCTGTTCTGGTGTAGGCTGACTGGCTAACAACGCAATAATCTGTTTCTCATCGATAAAATTACCAGACTGTTCGCTCAATAACTCTTTTAGACCGCGTTCTACTATCTCTTGTAAACGGTCTTGGAACTGCTGTAATTGCTGTCCTAGCTCCTCAGATACCTCAACAGTGATTTGCATCATCTAGCTCTGTTATTTTTTAAATCTATCTATTAGCTATAAGTCTAGCTATAAATTTATCTATTAGTTTGATTTTACAAGTATCTGGTATAACTAGTTACTGCGATCGCACTTCTATTGATAAGGTTAATGTGGGCGATCGCTCTTATTTTTTCATGAAAGCCTTAAGTTGAAATTAACTTGCTAAAGTTGCCTAGTATAAGCCAGTGAAAGTATGCAAAATGAAATCATGTAACAATTACATCTCACTTTACAAATATTAAAGGTAAAAAATATGGGTTTTGAAGGTAGCGTAAATGTTGAAGTGGATGCCCTTGGCATTGCAGAAGCCATTGTATCGTCAGCTAAAACTGCTCAAAATCGTGAAGGATTCGTAAAAAATTTAAGTGAAACTGGTTTTTTTCAGGGAGGTCAACAGTATAACGTGATGGTTTTTAATTTGTCTCAAGGATACACTAAAAACTTTAATAATGGTATCAAAACGTATTTTTCAGCAGTTTACGATGGTGTCATTTACGGTACTTGGATTTTTGAAGATGGTGAATTCACCAATGAAGGTGATGGGGGATATATCAATTGGGCTTTCCAAGGTTGGTTTGAAAGAACTGGCGATCAGGGTCATCATGTGATATTCAGAAAACCTTAATTTAATTTGCTCTTAAGTACACTGTATCCTGTATCAACTCTATTAAAACTAGAAATAGTTGCTTCACAAAGGAAAATATGTCGTACTTTTAATTTTTACAGGTTTTATAGAGTTTCCTAAGCAACTGAGGTACATTCAAATTTGATTTAAGATTTATCTCAAAAGCTAAATAGATTTAGCGTTGTACCTCAGTCATAGAATCGCTATAAGCTTTTTTAGATTTTTATATTATCAATCAAGTCAATAATGTGGCGATCGCATTTCTAATGATGGGGTTGATGTGGGCGATGTCCGTTTAAACCCAAAGTTTCGCTAGGGACAAATTTGAGATAATTTTTGAAAATTATAGTAATCACACAGATGTCTAATCAGGTTAACGTGATTAAGCTAGCGATTTTTGGTCAGACAGGCTCAGGTAAAACAAGCCTTTCTAATATCCTTTTTGGACTCAATTGGCAGACTGACAATGCAGTTTCTTGCACGCAAGAAGTTCATCAACATGAAGGTAAGCTGGCTTTGTTCTCTAATAGAACTAGTAATTTAACTTGGCAACTTCTTGATACTCCTGGTGTTGGGGAAAGTGAAGTTGCTGACGAAGAACACTTTCAGTCAGTGTATTCAGCTTTTCATTCTACAGATGTAATATTATGGGTTGTTCAGGCTGATACTCGTGCCTTTGCTGAGGATCAAAAAGCAATATTAAAATTGACTGATGATCTGCAAAAACTTCCAAATGCACACTTTGTTCTTGCATTGAATCAGATTGACCGAATATATCCTGAAGATTGGGATGAAGACAAAAATGTTCCTTCACATGAACAATTTTCTTTAATTCCAGAGAAAATAAACCTTGTTTACGAGCGTTTTCATCCCTATATACCAGTTTGTAGACAGGATATTCTTCCTTGTTCTGTACTAAAAAATTATGGGCTACAAAATTTAGTAAACATACTCAGTAATTATCAACAACAGGAATCTTAAGATGTTAAATTCTGAAAATAATCAGATAGATCAAAAATTACCAAAAAATATCACAGACAAATTGCGTAAACTGCTAAGTGCTGAAGATTTCAATAGGTTTGAGTCTTCAGTTAAGCAAGAGCTAAATAAACCACCAAAAATAGCCGTCATTGGCAGACCAGGTGTTGGTAAAAGTTCAACAGTTAATGCTCTATTTAATTTACAAGAAGCTGTAAGTCATGTTGCTGATGGTACAACAGAACCAATTGAGAAACCAATCAAGCTTCCCGAAGGTGGAATGCTATCAATTATTGATATGCCTGGTTTAGGAGCAGATATTGAGTCAGATAAAAAGTATCGTGAAATGTATAAAAAAGTTCTACCTGAAGTAGATATAGTGCTTTATGTAATTCAGGGAAATTTGAAAGGGTTCAAAAACGATGAGAACATTCTTAAAGAAGTTGTTATGCCTGTGATGGGTGATTTGAAAGGACGAATTGTAATTGGACTTAATCAAGTTGACAAAATAGGCGATGGCAAAAAAGACAAGGACAAAAAAGACGAGGACACAACAGGCGAGGCTCTGTGGAATGACAAGTTTAATTACCCATCACCTAAGCAAGAAGTTGCTATCAATCGCCGTTGTAATGATATACAGAATGAATTTATTAAATCACTGGATATCGAGATTAAACAAGTAGAGTATTACTCAGCAAAGAAACGATACAGAATCTATCAACTTTTAGCAGCAATTATTAAATCGGCAGGAAATGTAGGCTGGAAATTCTCTATAAACCCTGCTGATCCAATTGACCTTGTTACTGATGAAAGAGTAAGAGATTTTCTAAGACAGGAACTAGAGAATGGAAGCTGATTAATGAGAAAATGAATCTGTGTCTTAAGATTTAGGATTCGTAAGTAATAAACATTTGATACTCACAAATAAATCATTATGAATGCACAAGGAAAAATTGAAAAAGCTTGGGTAGAGCATGGTATTTTCCAAGAAGGAAACGCTGGTGTAAAAATCCATACTAATTTTTCGGTTGAGAATGTTCAAAATGTCCCTTGTAAAATAGCTGCTTATTTCCATAAGTCTCCAGAAGAAAAGCTAAAACGCATTAATAGTTCATATACAAGTTCCGACGGTCAGTTAGTTATATCTTCTGAATTCACTCCTGTTTATACTTCTACAGTTTATAATGATTTTTCGATGTTTATACCTTACGAAGAATTAAAGGGAGACGGTGAAAAACTCAGTGATATCAAGTTTCAGATTTGCTTATATATTAAGGATGGAGCAAAGTTTTTCCACTGGTCAAAATATTTTTTTGTACAACCTCTAAGTCTTGAAGACTTAGATCCAGTAGAACAAGAAATAATGAGTAGTCTCAAAGATATGTCTAAGGCAAAGAAGGAGGTCATTAGAGTGAGTAAAAATGCTTTTATCGAATGGATTAAAACAGCAGTTCCATCGGTTTGGAATGAGATTTCTGGGAAGCTTCCAGAAATATGGGAATGGGTCATAAGATTATTCAGCTGATGATACAGCGCTTCCCGCTATTATGCAATACAGTTTTTATCCTTGCCCCCTCCTAGCACAGCTTTCAGTTTTGAGGATGTACCTCATAGCTGCCGGAAGTGCTGTAATGCTATGGTAGGCGATCGCACTTTTACCAAACATATCAAAAAAGCGATCGCAAATAGTAAAACTTACACCTGTCAGTAAGTAGAAAGTGGGGAGTAGGAGTTTAGATATTTTCGATTCTTGTGTCATTAATTTTTTGACAAACCTGTTCAAACCATTGCTGCCTAGTATATTCCATGACCACTGGTAGCAGGAAAAAATGCTCACCGATTTTTTCAATTAATGACCTTTGCAACAGGGATTTAATTGCTGAAGGTACGAGACGCTTGAAAGAATATGTCACTATATCAGCAGCTAACTGGGTAAGGGATACTGGTTCTCGATTAATTGCCAGCCAATACATTACTTCTTCTTCTACTGCTGATAAATGCTGGAATTGGCGTTCTAACAAGTCGCCAATGTCCTCAAAAATTAGTATCCCCTGTTCCACATACTCTAAAACAGGGGCAATTCTACCATTAAAAAGCTCTTGGGTTCCGGCTGCTACCATCTTGAGCGCTAAGGGATTTCCCCCGTAATGCTCGATGAGTAATTTCCATTCTCGTTCTGTACCCGTGAATTGTCCTTTTTGATGGAATAATTGTTGTGCCTCGGTAGGATTTAATCCCTTTAATGGGAGCGATCGCACTTCTGCTCTTTCCCCTTCTAACGGTACAATTTCTCTGGGTTTTTCTCTAGAAGTGAACAGAACGCAACTAATATGAGGTACTTCGCCAATGCACTTCAGTAATTGACCATATCCCTCGTAACCGGGACGACATTGCGCTGCTTGACCACCAGAGAGAATTGTCTCAACATTGTCTAAAATCAGCAGACATCGGTTTGATTGCAAACATTCCATCAGCTTTGATAGTTTGCCATCAAAGCTTTCGGGGATCGCCATCTCCTTTCGCAACCCCCACAGCAAAAATTGCAGGAGGTTTGTTATTTGCTCCTCTACTGGTGGTGCATTTAGCAAGCTTCGCCACACCACTACTTCAAATTCGCTTTGAATTTGCAGCCCCAACTTTACTGCTAAGGTGCTTTTGCCAATACCACCAATTCCCAGCAGTCCAACTAAACGACACCGTTCTTCTAATATCCAGTGTCGTAGCTGCAATAATTCTTCACTGCGGCCAAAAAACACAGATACATCCGGTGCTTTTCCCCAATCATACTGTGGGTTTGCTTGTCGGGTTTCTAGTTCCTCTAAAGTTGAGGTAGGCCTAGTATAATCGCTTTTAAATAACTCCAAATTAAAGGCAGCAAAGGCAGCCTGCAAAGAACTTCTATCTATAAGTTCCAAACGTGCCAAAATTCTAGATATAGTGTGTAGAGCTAAACGGGTGCGATCGCTCAGTTCTTCTAAAGAAAAGCTATCTCCACCATTTTCATCAAATTCGACTTGAGTTTTGGCATCTCTAAATTTATCCCAGCCTTTTAGGGTAAGGATTACACCCCGTCTGCGTTTGCTTGGTTGTTTCATCAACGTCACCTAAAACCGAGTAGATGCATCTCCATTGAGAAAGTTATCACAGTCCAATAGAAGAAGATAGTTGTGGAACAACTATTCAAGCTTGACAAATTAAATAAAATGTAAAAGCTGGCTAGTTTGGCAAGAGGACGGCAAATATCCAAACGTGATTGTGGAAATTTTGTCAAGTTCAACGACAGCAGTTGATAAAGGTTTAAAAAAACAAGTTTATCAAGATACCTTCCGTACACCAGATTATTTCTGGTTTGACTCTGTAACAATGGAGCTTCAGGGATTTCATTTAGTTGGGGGCAAGTATCAAGAAATTCAATCTACCACTGATGGACGTTTGTGGAGCCAGCAGTTAGAACTTTATTTGGGAGTTTATGAAGGTAAATTAAGATTCTTTACTACTGAAAATCAATTAATATTATCATCAGAAAAACTAGCTGAACAAGAACGTATACGTGCCCAACAAGCAGAGCAATGCTCGATTGCGGGAGGTATTACGCACACGGGGCATCGACTTAGAAAATATTTAATGACATTAGGAAATTAATTGAGTACACTTTCAAGTTAAGATTTAGTGATTGGTGTGTAAAAAAAGCGTTATCTTCTGAAAGTAGGGCATCGTTTGCAAGCAACAGAGATTAAGGATAAGCTAAAGTCCCTTACCCTGCAAGCCTCCTCGGTAGATCATAATTTGGCGAGAAGATTAGAGGAAATCAATCGTTGGGTAAAAAATATCAAGCCAGGTTCCCTAACTGCGAAACCATTGGTGATTGCATTTCTCTTAGAGGTAATTACGGATTCTACTATTTGGCTGATAATCAAATCCTTACCTTCGGAAGAAGAACAGAAAGCAAAGTTCGACCTTATGACACCGATTGAGAGATATTGGTATGGTTATCTATTTCCTAGATGGATTAATGCAAATGACTCCAAGTTTTATATTTGGAAACAAAAATTGATGTCAGGCGAATTTAATCAGGTCGATGATGATATCATTAGATCAATAGCTCAAGATGTTGTAAGTCGAGAAGGTAGTTTTTGGCAGCGTTATATCGCCGACCTCTCTATGGCAACAGACCTAATTGTTAGTAGTCGTAACAATCAACCGCTTTGCATTCAAGTTACTAGTGTCTCTGAAGAACTTAATTACCAAAAGTACCAAGCTTGGCAAAATACACTGCGATCGTGGGAAATAGAGAGAGGATTGTTCTTAAGTTACAATCCCAAGGATACCAATTTTGTCAACCAGTTAGTCAACGTGGCCCTGTATAACAGTGATTACCTTTCTGGTGGCAAATATTTAAAATTTTCGTGAACTTTAGGGAATTTGATATTTCAGGTTTGTGTTCAGCCTACATACTTACTTGCTAATTACAGCTTTTATGGCTAACAAAAGAGAAACTCACTGCAACAATCAAGTGGATACATTTGCTGAAGCTTTAGCAACGGCGCGACAAATGCAGCAGAACTGGTTAACTTATGGGGTTGATTTTGTCAATTTTTACGTTGAAGATGTAGATGGAGACTGGCTAGAAACGTGGGGACATGACGAAATTTTAGGTAATTCTCAGTTAGATGCTATTAAAGAATTTTTGGTAAGCCATGATCCTGTAGCTGTGAACGTAAGACAGCATTTAGGCGAGCGATCGCTGTTTGATTTTGCCGTAAACTTAGAAGAATCTTGGAGAATTTCCCAAACCAATCACAGGTTCTCTGCGCTAAAAAACCTGTTAGCTGGTGAAGAACATAGTATTAATACAGATGATATCAGGTTATTGGATTTAGCAGATAGTCTGGTGGCAAAGTTGACAGAGATTTTGTAAACTTTTTAGTTGCGTAGTGGGAAAGTAAATTTTTAATGGCTATTCAGCCTAAGTTTATGCGATCGCTTTCAGTCTAGCTTGCAGAAATCAAATGGTAACTGCCATAGTTATTTATTTCCTCATCAACTGAGTGACGGTAGAATATACCTAATTTATAATTCTCATAGCTTCAAAAGCCTAACCATGACGATGCATTCTACACTCCAACGTGCATTTAATAACCGCCGCGTTCTGAAAGTAATTAGCGGCTTGAATAACTTTGACGCTGCTAGCGTTGTTGCTACTGTCAAAGCTGCTGAATTTGGTGGTGCTACTTTTGTCGATATTGCCGCCGATCGCGCTTTAGTACAATTAGCTAAAAGTTTGACAAATCTACCAATTTGTGTATCAGCCGTCGAACCAGAAAAATTTGTGCAAGCTGTGGCAGCTGGTGCTGATTTAATTGAAATCGGGAATTTCGATTCCTTCTATGCTCAAGGCCGCCGTTTTGAGGCTTTGGAAGTGTTAGCGCTGACTAAACAAACCCGCGCTCTCCTCCCAGAAATCACCTTATCTGTCACCGTTCCCCATATTTTGGAACTAGATCAACAGGTACAGCTAGCCGAAGAACTGGTGAAAGCTGGAGCAGATATTATCCAAACCGAAGGCGGTACTAGCAGTAGCCCAGTTCACCCTGGAACTTTAGGTTTAATTGAAAAAGCTGCTCCCACATTGGCAGCAGCTTTTGAGATTTCCCGTGTGGTGTCAGTACCAGTATTGTGTGCTTCCGGGATTTCTAACGTTACAGCACCATTAGCGATCGCTGCTGGTGCAGCCGGTGTTGGTGTTGGTTCTGCCATCAACCAACTCAATAGCGAAATAGCCATGATTGCGGCTGTACGTGGCTTAGTAGAAGCTTTGGCGACTGCAAATGCAGTAATGAAATGAGTTAGGAGTTAGGAGTGATGAGTTAGGAGTAATGAGTAATGAGTAATAAGTAATGAGTCGAAGAAACTTATTTATTCAAAACTCCTAACTTCTAACCTCTAACTCATAACTTCTTTCAACGCATAAATTACCTGGTCTTGCTGTTGTTGTGTCAATTCTGGGAACATGGGTAAAGATATGACTTCATGGCAAGCTTGCTCTGCTATTGGTAAGTCCCCAATTTGATAACCCAGATTTTGATAAACTGGCTGCAAATGTAAAGGGTATGGGTAGTAAATCATTGAACTTACACCCTGCTCTTGCAATTGATTACGCATCCAATCTCGATATTTGGCGGTAGAACCATTTCGCCCTTCGCCTGAGATGCGAACAGTATATTGATTCCATACGCCAATACCTCCAGGTAATTCTTGAGGCGGGACGATTCCCGGAATTTGGCTCAAGAACTGATAGTAATAGTTAGCAATATCTCGGCGGCGATCGTTCCAAGTATCTAAATAACGCAGCTTAATCTGCAAGATGGCTGCTTGGAGAGCATCTAAGCGGCTATTTACACCGATTTCCTCGTGTAAATATCGAACTTTACTACCATGATCCCGTAGTATTCGCAACTTAGTAGCGATCGCAGGATCGTTAGTCGTTATTGCCCCGCCATCGCCGCAACCACCAAGATTTTTGGTAGGGTAGAAACTAAAGCAACCAATATGTCCAATACTTCCTACTTTTTCATCAGCCCACCTTGCACCTGTAGACTGAGCGCAATCTTCAATGATTGACAAATTATAAGACTGAGCGATCGCCATTAATGATGTCATATCCACAGGTTGCCCAAAGAGGTGAACCGGGATAATCGCTTTGGTTTTGGGTGTAATCGCTGCCGCTACTTGCTCCACATCGAGATTAAAGGTAGTAGCGTCAATGTCAACAAAAACAGGCTTTGCACCGACGGCGCTAATTACTTCAGATGTTGCAATAAAGGTGAAAGGCGTTGTAATTACTTCATCACCTGCACCAATTTCCAAAACTCGCAACGCTAAGTAGAGCGCATCAGTACCGGAATTACAAGCCACACATTGAGTAACGGTATTATAAGCAGCAAATTGTTGTTCAAAGCCTTCAACTAAGGGGCCGCCGATATAGCGCCCAGAAGCCAGAACTTCTAAGACGGCTGCACTTATTTCTGCTTCGATGGTGGTGTATTGCTGCTTAATATCAAAGGCAGGGATGGGATTTACACTTTGGATCATGAGTTCTCATTTTATCGGGAGATACAAAGGATGCACTTCGAGAGTCAATTTTTGCTGATTGAATTGTTAATCAAAAAGGAGCTACTAAAAGACTATCGCCCAAGATACGCATCTATTAGGGTTTTTACTTAAATTGTCAGACGGTAGATTACCGCACATTTAATTTACAGATAGTAGACATACTAGGAGTTTGCCATGTTAAGGTTGTAGCATTTTGGAATTTTCAATTGATGAAAGTGATATATATCAACCAAGATCCAACACATCGGATCAAAGTTCCTCTTGTGTGGGCTGGTTTGAGAAGAAAATACTAGGAGATGGAGAACCCATGCCGGATCTGATCGAGCTGGATTTCGTGGATTTAGCGATCGCTATGGGATTGATGGCGATCGCAATTGGTTTATCCGCCTGGGAAAAATTAGGATTAGAGTTGAACCTAACCCTTGCTACTGGGAGAACCATCTTACAACTTCTTGTATTGGGATACATTTTAGATTTCATCTTGGCTTTAGACAATGCTTGGGCAGTTTTGGCGCTATTAGCAATAATGCTGACAATTACGGCGATTGTCGCACGAAATCGCATTACTCCAAAAATTCCTCATCTGTTGCCTTTAGTGTGGGGCGCAATTTTTACTAGTACTGCCCTAACAGTGTTTTACACCAACTTCTTGATTATTCAACCAGAAAGATGGTACCAAGCACAGTATATAATTCCCTTAGCAGGGATAGTCTTGGGTAATGCGACCAATGCAGCTGCGATCGCAGGCGAACGTCTTGTCAGCACGATTAATTCTAGCCATCTCGAAATAGAAACTCACTTGAGCTTAGGTGCAACGCCCCAGCAAGCAGTTAGCCAGTATCGCAAAGATGCCATTAGAGCCGGATTGATTCCAACTCTCAATCAAATGATTATTATCGGGATGGTGGCAATACCAGGCATTACCACCGGACAATTGTTAGCTGGTGTGAGACCCTTGGATGCTATATCTTATGAGATTTTGATTATTTTCATGGTTGCTTTCGCTAATCTACTGACAACAATTTTGCTTACTAGAGGGTTGTGTCGTCAGTTTTTCAATTCTGCCGCGCAGTTAATAAGTTAACGTGAGTTCGACAAGTCTTATTTGACCATTTTTTTTTAATTAAAAGTTAAAAATTAAAAATTAGTGAAGAAGAATAATTTCTAATTAATTAATTTTGGGTACAAGCCCCAAAAGAATTGCAATTTTTAATTTTGCATTTTTAATTTTTAATTGGAGCGAAGCGACTTGACCACTCCCCCAGCCCCTCTCCGACACGGAGAGGGGAGTAAAAAGCTGAATTTTTCATTGCTCCTCCCTTTCCGTTTCGGAGAGGGAGGCTGGGAGGGAGAGGTCATCGAATTCACGTTAGGTTAAGAAAATTAATCTACATCCGAGAAGACTTTATCATCTTGGATGTAGATTAAGAGCAATCAATAGCGATCGCTTCTTCAGAAGCCTTCCCTATAAAGGCAATAAGCGTGAGAATCCGATTTGTCATTGCGATCGAATCATGGCTCAACCCACCATTGGATGACTGGGGTTTGGGCTATTTTTTGCGTCAGTCCTGTTAAATGCTAATTAGCAGGGCAAGATTTAGAAGTGAGTAAGAAATTATGGGGCGTTGCAGTGGGTACTTGAGCAACCAAAACCACGTTACCATTAGCATCAATTACCCAACCTTGGGCTTCCACAATTTGAGTCGGTTCATTGACAGAATTAACCTTCTGTAATTTTCCTTCAGTGTTTTGCTGATTGTGAACAAGCGCTCTTTTTTGAATACCGTCAGCACGATTCTTACTTTCTGGAGAGAGGGCGATCCAATCTACCAGCACCGCATCATCAGCTATCAATGGCTGCGTGGGGTCGTCTACAAGCCCTCCACGCCCAGTAGTAATAAACGAACTCCTTCCTGCCTTTCCACCAGAATTGCAATCAGCAACAATTTGCTGGGAAGTATCAACCAGATTTACGGGCAATTCCACTAATCCTTTACTGGGGTCTGCATCTGGTGAGTTGATTTGGACAGTGCCATCTAATGAAGGGTTCTGTCGAGAAAACGCCGTAATGTCATTTGTTTGCAGATTACTCGGTTTGTTTTCGCCTGTTGGATCGAGCTTTGCTATATCTGCACCTGTGCGCCGCACAAATCCAAAGATGTTTTTAGTAGTAATTTTAATTTCCCCACCAAAGCCAAAGTTGGCATTGGCAGTGATATCGCTATTTCCGAAGAGAGAGCCGACAATGAAGCCATTAGGTACATTGATAGTAATATTACCGCCATCTCCATCACTCGCTGCATCAGTGGATATTTGGCTCTTGCGACGCATGAGTAATAAGTCCCGCGCTTCTAGAGTAATATCTCCACCTTGACCTGATGCGGTTTCAGATGTCAGTTTTCCTTCGTTGTCCAAACTGATGTTGTGTGCATTTATATCAATATTGCCTGCATCTCCTTCTCCCTTGCTACTAACGCTTATTTGAGCCTCATTTTGGACAGTCAATTTTTGAGTTGCGATCGCAATGTCCCCTCCTGAACCTGTAGAGTTAGTTCGGGTACTAGCAAACAGCCCACTGGTAGCTCCTTCATTTTGAACTATATCTTGAAAGTTATTTTTTCGTTCAGCAAAGGTGGGGTCACTTCCAGAAAGTGTAATGCTGTCAGTAGCATTAACGGTAATATTCCCTGCTTTCCCAGAACTGCTGGCGGTGGTGATAACTTGTCCACCATTAATAGCTTCAAAGGTAGTCGTGTTAATAGTAATATTACCCCCAGATCCCGAATTGCGAGTTTGGGCATTTACGGTAGCACCATCTGTTATTCGAAAATCCCTCGTATTGACTGTAATATTTCCTGCTGCCCCTTCTGCACCTTCGTCAGTAAGTGTAAATAAACCACTAGAATAACCTGTATCCAGACTGGCTCCTGAGATAGTTACAGAATCAGCATTGACTAGAATATTTCCCCGACTACCTATAACTCCGGGATTTTCTTGGGTTTTACCAAAAACGGAAGCACCTATTTGAACTGCACCACTTAACGAGAGTGAGGTAGTTTGAATATTAATTTCACCAGCATTACCTACTGCTCCTACTGCCACATTGCTAAAAATGCCGGTGTTTATTACAGATTCGGATTCGATAGAAACAATATCTGAAACCTCCACGAATATGTTTCCCGCATTTCCCGCTCCATAGGTTCCGCTATTCACAGAACCGCCATCCCTTAAAGAAAGTTCCCTCGCCGTGATTTTGATGTCGCCACTGTTACCTCTTCCTCCTTCTCCCACAGTGCTATTTAGATTAGAGTTGATACCAACAACAGCAACAGTTCCATTGCCGACATCAATGTTCACGTTCCCAGCATTTCCTATACCAAAAGTAGTGGCCTCGACTAGACCAGCCTTACTTAATGAGAGAGAGCCAGCCTTAATATTGATATTGCCACTATTGCCCTGCGCTCCAGTTCGCACTCTGTTGACAATTCTACTCTGGTCTGTAACTGTTACTGTTCCGGTGGCATTGAGCGTAATATCTCCTCCAGCTTGGCGGCCAACTATCTTTTGCTCTATCCCGTTCAAAAGGCTACTTTTTCCTGAAATGCCTATATTCCTTGCATTAAGCGTAATACTACCGCCACCATCAGCAGTTACATTAGCTATAGCTTCATTGCTAAAGAATACATCTGCTAATGCAGTATTTTCAGGAAAACTTAAGCGCAAATTGTTATTATCAACATCTAACCCTATTACTCCTGCTTCAGCTAATCCTCCCAATTCAACTCGACCGCCAAAAGCGTTTAATTTTCCTCCGTTTAAGTTCACCTCTCCACCAACCAGTAGTAAACTCCGTCCATCAGGAACACTCAACCCATTTACACTTGCTCTGTTCTCGATTGGACTGTTAGCACTCTGATGAAACAAGGCTGAAGGATTGACTGTCAATAATGGA
Source organism: Nostoc sp. UHCC 0252 (assembly GCF_034931145.1). NCBI lineage: Bacteria > Bacillati > Cyanobacteriota > Cyanophyceae > Nostocales > Nostocaceae > Nostoc > Nostoc sp. UHCC 0252. Next base: position 54,695 of record NZ_JAYGHE010000047.1, read on the forward strand.
ACCTCAGAAGCTGAAGCCCTAAAAAATCCCTGATTGCCAAATTGGATAGCATCGGCTGTGGTCGCTACAAATGACCCTTTAACATCCAGCTTGGCGTTCTCTCCAAAGATAATCCCATTGGGATTTATCAAAAATAGGTTGGCATTACCCCCTGATATACCTAATGTTCCGCGAATGTTCGAGGGGGCATTCCCTGTTACTCTAGTCAGAATGTTCCTGACTCCCGGATCAAGGAAGAGAACTGTTGCTCCTGAATCCACATTAAATTGAGAAAAACTGTGGAAAAGGTTGTCGCCGCGTTGAAGAAGCCCACCCCCAATGGTACAATTTCCAGAGCATGTGTCTGGTGTGGTTGGAGTAGTCCCATCTATCTGGATAGATTGAGCTTGGACGGCACTGGTCACAGTTACTAAACAGACGGAGATACTGCAAGCACTCCACAACATATATAAGTACAAGCGCTGTTTCATAAACAAATTATGAAAAAATTCCAAGTCAACTCGAACATGAAACATTGAAGATGTGAAAAATAAGTAATAAGGTGTTCCACATTAAAATTGCATAAGCTGGGCGGGCAAAATGCCCACCCCACAAACAAGAGTTATGTTTAATTAGATTATGCAAATTAGATGTTTTTTAGCTTAGTCTTGTCTTGATGATTAGCAAAAGCAATGCCTAAAACTAGACAATTATCCAATTACTCCAATTACATTTACTTCAGGTTCAGCAGATATATTGTCTTTAGGAGGCGGAGGGTTCATTGCTGGGCCGTTAGCTATTAGTAGTGTCCCGCCTTCCTGTGTGAGGTCATTTTCTGGCTCAAGAAGGGTATTATCGGTTTCACTATCATTAGGTTCTGTTTGTAGAGAAGATTGTTTTGTCTTAGTAAGATTAAGATCGATTTCTCCATTCATGACTTTTCCCCTAAGTTATAAAAGCTACTGTCAATGAGTCTTTCAGGTTGATTTGTGAGAATTACGCATTGTGTAACAAAACTTTATATTGTTCAATTGAATTGTCTTAAGGTGTTGATTATCAGGGCTGACGAGCAAATTTCAACAAGAGCTAATACCTCATGGCTCTTGTTGAAGAACGTTGAATCATCAATTTAACCTGACTAGTAAAGCCATTCACTCCCTCAGAGTTAAAAGGCACTTTTGACAATTCAAAATTCAAAATGACGCTCGCGGACTCGCTAACAAAATTCAAAATTGAAGACATTTTCATACGGCAATTTAAACCCCAACTGAAAGTGGGGCTACGTATATGGTTGGGGCCTTAAGCCCTTTAATTTACGATAAAGAAAATTGAAGGAGGCAGGAGGAGCAAATTAGTAAGGGATTCGACCCCTACTGATGCCTTGATATGGAAAGTAAGTAATAGTTGCGTCTGATGATCTCCAAAAGCAATGTCTAAAACTAGACAATTATCTCAGGTTCAGTAAATATCTCTTCTTCAATTGGGGGTAGTGTTATGGTTCCGTCAGCAATTAGTACTGTCTTGCCTTCCTGCGTGAGGTCATTCTGGATAGATTGAGCGTGGACATTAGTGGTAGCAGTTACTAAACACAGGGAGATACCGTAAGCACTCCACAACATATAATAAAAGCGCTGTTTCATAAATAAATTACGCTCGAAAAAGTTACGACTCTATCGGCTCTTTTATGGAACCTGATACTAAGCATACTATAAGCAGACTAAATACGTGGGTGGGAGAATTTATAACTATGTCATTGCGTTCGCCCCTGGCATTCTCCAAGAGTAGGAGCAAAGCGAAATGAAGCGATCGCAAAGGTTTTGATTCTTTTACATTTCGTTACATAGTTAGATTTACTTCTATACTTACCCACCCAAAGTTCGTGTATAAATTACCTGGTTTTGAGAATCGTAGAGAGAAAGAGACAGGTTAGCATTGTCAGCAATTACAGCTAAGGCTTCCCGTAAAATTTGCAAGTGATTGGTAACGTCAACAGCAGTCTCAGAGTTCTCAGAATAAGGATTTGCAAAGTTATTTTGCCTTACTTGGTCATACTCAGGGGTTAGCCGAACAATAATTCCTGCATTGTCTATGGTAAAGGTGCAAATCCGAATTCCATTAATACAGGTTTTATCCAAGTCAGTGCGGGTTTGCTCGAAACTACTAACAACTTGGACTTTTTCTTGTGCTTGTTTTAGGGCTGCTGAATATGGTTCGATGAGAGACTGAGCCTGAGTGTAGTACAAGCTATCTTGAGTAACTTTTTTAGCAGTTTGCAAAGCCTGATCCCAATATGTTGCTGCTGCTTGCCATTGGTTTTGTTGCTGATATACTTTGGCTTGGTTGGCAGCGCTAACGGCTTGTTGGTAGGTTTTAGCGGCTAATTGTTCTTTAGTGGCGCGATCGCGTGCCGCTACTAACTTAGGTTTATAATCTACCAAAAGCTTTTGAGCTTCTTGGTATCTAAAGCTAGTTAGAGGAATGCTATTCAAAGCATTAATCGCCACCAACCAAGTAGACCGAACCTTTTGCCAACCATTCAAAGATTTAGCAGTAGCTTCCTGCTTCTCGGCTGCACTAGCTACAGCTTTTGCTGCTGTAATTTTTTTTAGCCATTTTTCCTCAATAAATATCTGCTGATTTACAGCGTGCAAACGGACACGATAATTAAGTAATTTACCTTGCACTAGCCCATAAAGTTCACTATCGGGACTTATAGTTTCTAGTGGCGCTATAACCTGTCGCCATAAGTGTTGTCTAGCTTGTAATTCCTCTAGGCTAGATGCAGGGGTTTGAACTTTTTGTGTCGCTAAAGATGCCGTCTGCAAAGCCTTGATTACCTGGTTGATTTTTCCTGCTCGTCCAGACAAACTTGCTTTTAGTTCTTCCGACTCCTGGTAACGGGGCGACCAACTAGGAATTGCATTTAGGGCTGCACTGGCTGTAGCAAATTGTTGTGCAACAACAAGTAATTCTTTTTCAGACTTAGCACGGCGTATCAGTTGCGGAGATTTTGTTTTTACTTGCTGGGCATTTTGTATTTCTTTACACTCAGACATCACACAAGGGCGAGTCAATAAGTAAGCACCACTGCCTAAAACTATCATTCCCACCAAAGCTGCACCCAGAAATATGGGTTTGATTTGAAATGTTCGCTTTGCAGTCGGCATCGGCGCATCTGCAAAGGGGTCAAACGGTTCCTCTTCTTCAACCTCATCAAGTGATAAAGAATAAGTCAGAGCCGATGAAGAAATGGGAGAAAAGTATTCCTCCTCTGGTTCCCCTACTTCCCCGTCCCCAAATACCTCCGCTTGCTTCAGAGCTAAAGAACATTTGGCATAAGGGAGTTGTTGACCAAAAATTCTGAGGAAACATTGTACCTGCTCCTCTCTATGGGGTGTTAGAGACTGAAGCACTTCCTCAATTACTGCAAAAATTATCTGAGTGTCAACTTTTACATCTGATTCATGTTGCGTTAAAATCATTAATCCGTCTTTCGTGACGGCGCACTTAACCTCGAAGACTTCAGCTGATGAAACTTCTACAAGCAATTGTTCTTGCAAAGTTTTGGCTAAAAGCTGTAAATCTTCCTGCTGGACTGCTACTTTCATAGAGCTTTGCCGCTCAATTTCTATATTGTTTTGATTATCTTTAAGAGAATGAAATGAACCTTTTAGTTTTGTTGAATGCAAATGCACAGTTTAACCAACCACAGCCTGAAAATCTGAACGACCAACTTTCTAACACAAATTCTGACTTTTAACCAAAACTTAAAAAAGTAGTTATTGTTCGCGCCGCTACATTTTTACTGCGCTATATACAAGGTTAAATAATCTGTCTTCAGATATAAGTTACAAATAAAAAATGGGAATAATAGAACTTTTGAGTATTTTCACTGCATTATTTTGCGACAGTTAAATTCACAAGAACTACTGCTCTGCAAAATCGTAGTTGCACAGCAGGAGTGAAAAATTTATCCCAAGGTTAAGGAAACGATACTACGTCAGAGGGTTTTGACAGAAATGGTAGTTATCTTCTATGCTGGGAAACTTACTGAGGAGATTAATTACGTGTTGTAGCTCTGGCCCAAATAGGTTGTCTATCAAAATTAATGTGTCTCTTATGCTGAATTCGGTAAAATCTATCCATAAAAAATAAATTTTTATAGCTGCGGAAAGCTTAACTTTGAAATAAAGTGCTGCAAAATATTAAGACAGCACTCACCAAATGTTTGGAAAGTGTCAATACAAGGTGTATCAATGGATTTATTAGAGTATCAAGTTAAAGAATGGTTTGGGAAGATAGGCATTCCGGTATTACCCTCCCAACGAATTGACCATCCTACAGATTTGAAACGTTTAAAAATTCGCTTTCCAATTGTACTGAAATCTCAAGTACATGGAGCGGAACGGGCAAAAGCGGGTGGAGTCAGGTTTGCCGAAACAACAATTGATGCGATCGCAGCAGCGCAAAATATCTTTAGTCTACCAATATGGGGCGAATTGCCAGAAGTTGTGCTGGCAGAATCCCAATACGACGCGAACCAGGAATTTTATCTCGCGGTAGTTTTAGATACTGCTGTTTGCCGACCAGTACTTTTAGGTTGCAAAGAAGCAGATATCGATTGGGAATCGGCTGGGGAAAAAATGCATCATGTTGTCGTGGAACAGGAATTTTCGCCATTTTATGCCCGACGACTGGCTTTGAAAATGGGTTTACAGGGGACGCTGATGCAGTCGGTAAGCAGCGTTTTGGAAAAGATGTACCATTTATTTCTGCAAAAAGACCTGGATTTAGTCGAAATAAATCCCTTGGCAGTCAGTGCTAATGGTCAAGTTATGGCTCTCAATGGTAAAGTCAGGATCAACGAACGGTCAATCAAGCGTCATCCCGATCTGGCCGAGATCGCGGCAAAAATTATCAGCCGTCATACCAGTACTGAAATCAACGGTATTTTAGGTGACAAGAATGGTGTAAAAATGCATGGCAGAATTGGGATTTTAGGTAATGGTACTGGTTCAGTAATGGCAACATTGGATTTAGTCGCCAATGCTGGTGGCAATCCAGGTGTTTGTTTAAATCTACGTCATGCTTTCCTCACAGATACTACACCAACTACCTTCCGCGATCGCCTAGAAACAAGTCTGAAAATCCTGGAGGCTGACAAAAGCATTCAAGTAATCCTAATTAACTTTTTGGGTAACATTCCTCAAAGCGAGGAAGTGATTGAAGCTATAGCCAGAGTTGTACAGCAAGACGACAGTGAAGTTGAACCACAGGTTGTCCGTTCTAATGGCAGTAAAAGTCGGCAAGAGCGAAATTTTACACCCTTAGTTGTCCGTCTTGCTGGTTCTGAATTTAATGCTGCTAGAAAATATTTAGCAACACTAAAAACCCACAACGATGCGCTACTCGTGGTAGAAAATTTAGATGAGGCAGTGGCGGCAGCAGTTCGTCTTGCTAAACCAACTGCTAATAAAAAGTAGTGACTATCAAAAATTATTAATTTTTACCACGTAAACATATCGTTGGGAATTGGGAATTGGGAATTGGGAATTGGTATTTTTCCCCCTGTCCCCTGCCCCCTGCCCCCTGCCTCTTGTCCCCTGCCCCCTGCTCGCCTAGCGGCTGACTCACTAGGTTGTCAAACTTACGGTAATTTTTTATGAACCTAACGCCAGAAAGTAAAGTATTAATTCAAGGCTTTTGTGAATTTATATCAGGCACTCATGTTGCTCAAATGCAAGCTTATGGCACAAATTTGGTAGCTGGTGTCAATCCGGGATGTGGCGGACAGGAACTACATGGATTACCAGTATTTGACTTAGTAGAAGAGGTGATAGAACAATTTGGGGTGATTGACACAACAATTATCTGTGTAGATCCTTATGATGTCCTAGATGCGGCATTAGAAGCGATCGCATCTCATATTAGCCAGATTATTATTATTACTGCTGGCGTGCCACCTTTGGATATGGTGCAATTACTCCGCAAAGCCGAAGCCTGTGAAACTCTGGTAATCGGGCCCAATAGTCCGGGGATCATTGTGCCGGGAAAAATTCTTTTGGGCACTCAACCTAGCGAGTTTTATACTCCTGGCCCAGTGGGGATCGTTAGTCGTAGCAGCACTCTCACCTACGAAGTTGCTTCCGAATTAACAAAAGCCGATTTGGGTCAGTCAATTAGTGTCAGTATTGGTAGTGATGCGATCGTCGGTTCCTCCTTTCTCCAATGGTTGCAAATCTTGGATGAGGATGAAACTACAGAGGCGATCGTTTTAGTCGGTCAACCTGGTGGTGGTAGTGAAGAAGCAGCAGCCCGGTATATTGCTGAAGCAATTGATAAACCAGTAATTGCCTACATTGCAGGAAGACTTGCACCACCAGGAAAAACTTGGCAGCAAACTGGGACTTTAGCAACGGTTATTGGGCGCGATCCTAACTTTGGCACAGCCCAAAGTAAATTAGCTGCTTTAAAAGAGGCGCAAGTTCCAGTAGCTGAACGCCCTTCTCAGATTCCAGAATTACTAAGAAAGCAGATTAAATAATTACGAATAGCGAAGCAATAATCGGGCTTCGTCTGCCAGTTTTAATCCATGAGCAATGGCGATCGCTCTTGATGTGATAATCTCATCAAAAGCTCGCCCAAAGCGTTGCTCTAGCCAACCGTGGCAAGATTCGTTGTGTACTAGCTTTAATAACCTGACATGACAGTACAAAGGTGTTGAACATTTTTTGTATTGTTCAAGTCTGCAAAGGGGCATCTCGTGGACTCTAAACAAAGCTCATCGCCTCCGTTCGCGTAGCGTCTCCGCCAGGAGAAGCAATAGCTGGATTGGATGAGAAGCCCACACTGTACTGCTTGCAGTCAGTGTGGGAGTATGTCACTAAAGTGTCACCCCTTGTTTATAAGCATTAACAAAACTCTTGTAGTCGTACTCGACTTGAGTTGTATAGTCTACCGCAAAGTTAACAATTTCGTCTTTGAATAAAGCCTTGCTACCACTCACAATATCAGTCACTTCTTTATCAGCACTCACAGAAACGATCGCAGCATCGTAGTCTTTATCTGAAATTGCATGGTTTTTGGCAACGACTTTTCCCGCATATCCCATTGCATCTATGAATTTTGACTTAGTGGTTAGTAACTTATAGTCAAAGTCCACTTGGTAGGGTGATTTTTCATGAAGCATAAAGGGGATGCTATTAACTGTTGTGTAGCCAACCAAGGGATCAGTATTGGAGAGCATCGCTTTTGCGGCGATCGTCACCCGTGCCCCTTCTTGGTTTCCGTAAACTGAAGTTGGTAGCAGACCTGGAACTGCGATCACCTCCGGTGGGCGGAACGCCATGGCAACTGCGCTACTGCCTTCCTGCTTCATCTCCAAAATGCGATCGTCGGTGGTTGCTGAACTGGGGCCTTCAATCAGCAAGTAATATCGGTACTTGCCAAGATTACCAGTGCCTGAACCTAATTTGAGGCGAATATCCTTGAGGGTGTAGTAATTATTGTTATAGCGCTTACTGGTAGGAATTGAGGCAATGTAGCTACTCATCACTCCAGCTATGTCTGAATAGGTGCTGCTGGATACAGGCTGGAGTTCCGAGGTTGTCTGAAAGATTCGATTGTTATTCTTATTTAGCTGAGTGTATTTAGTTAGCAAGCTAGAACGGCTCTTATCTGATGTCTTTTGAATCAAATCTCTAACTACACCGTTTGTATTGCTAGATTCCAAACGATATGATAATTCATCATTAGTTCCCTTAAAATCGCTCATCTTGTTCAGATAAGCATCCAAGAAATTCCGCACAACATCTTGAGCATCACTTGAGCTAAGACCGTTCTCTTTAGCTGCCAACATAATAGAGACTGCCATCCGCCGCAAGTCCCAAACGTAAGGGCCAAGATAGCCTTCATCAAAATCAGTGGTGTCAAAAATGTTGTTTTCATTGCTATCTCTCATCCCCCCAAGATTTTCCAGATGCATATCTCCTTCTAACCAAATGGCTGAGGTTGAAGAATTTACAAAATCTGAACTTGGCAGGGTCTGCATATCACGATAAAAAATGTGATCTGTTCCCCGATAAAAGGCGAAGGGGCTAGCAGTCATCTTCTGCATCTTTGTGGCCAGTTCTTGAGGCAATTGAGAAGCAAAAGGATGGTTGTATTGATAAATTTCATTCTCTACCCAACTTGAACGGGGAGTTGCAGCTTGAACTGGAGATGCAAACCCCAGAATTAGAATTAAGGCAACTACAATTGCAGATATGTGTTTGGGCATGACAGTCTTTAGTTGTAAAAAATTTGACTATTAATAAATTTTTGCGTAGAAGCAATCATTCAACAATAATCTTTTTAGCACCTTAAGCCATAGCTTTAAAAGTGATTTAAAGCACAATGCAATAACTGTTCATGGTAAAGGATCCAAAAAGGTAAAATTATAAAGAACCGTCAGAAAGTAATCATGTCAGCTATCCAAACAACTGTGGTTCTTGCAATGACGGCCGATGGAAAGATCAGCGCCGTAGATCCTCAAGCACCTCGTGATTCCGATGAAGCAGATCAAGCACACGTGGAGTATCAAGTCTCACTTGCTGATCTAATCCTGGTAGGAGCAGGGACAATTCGGGCTGAAGGAGTAAGCTTTACAATTCGCAATCCTGAACTATTGGCAGCACGTAAGGTTCGGGGCCAGTCTCCCCAGCCCATTACCTGCGTTGTCTCAGGTTCCCTTGATCTCTCGCCGGACTTACCTTTTTTGAGCCAGGATATTGAGCGGTGGATATTGACGACACGAACCGGTTTAGAAGGCAATTCTGATGCAACAACCTTGCAAAAACTAGCTGAATTAATTGATTTGGGAGATACAGACCTGGACTGGGATCGAGCCTACAGCTTGATGGCAGAGCGGGGTATTAACAAGGTCGTAGCTTTAGGAGGCGGTTCTTTAACAGCTGCCCTAGCAAAGGCTGGAAGAATTGATGATTGGTGGTTGACAATTTGGCCCGTCATTTATGGAGGAAAAGATGCCCCTAGCCCAGTTGAGGGAGAGGGTTTTGTTCCAAACGTTGCTCCTCATCTGCAACTAGTCGAAACTCGTCAGATTGGAAGTGAGTTGTTTTTACACTACCGCACACTCAAATAACAAAAAAGCGCT